>CADEEU010000169.1 GCA_902826385.1 uncultured Acidobacteriota bacterium
AACCAGCGAGTCCTTGTTTATCGTCGCGAATCGCTCACGGCGTTCCCGTGACTATAGGTCGGCTGAGCCAGGTCGAGGCAGGAGAGAATCTGCTCCGACGCGAAGGGTTTAGGGAATTTCGGGTCCGCGTCCACGACGAACTGGTACGCATCGAGATCAGTCGGAATGAGATCGAGAAGGCTCTGGACCGGAAGCTTATCGACAGGCTTCAAGCGAGTTTCAAGGCCCTTGGGTTCAAATATGTGACTTTGGACCTTGAGGGCTTTAGGTCCGGATCGTTGAATCAAAGTATTCCGGTTTGGCCCAAAGTAGAAAATCACCAAATAGAAAAATTGGAGAAGATATAGAAATGGCAAATCCAATGGCCGACGAAATGCGGCGATTTAAAGGAAGCGACGAAAAGAACCCGTTTGAAGCGATGAGCGAACGGTTTGACCGGGCTGCGCAATTGCTCGGGCTCGATGAGGACCTCTACAAGGTCATGCGCGTGCCGAGTCGCGAGATCAAAGTTTACATTCCGGTTCGGATGGACACCGGGCACATCCAGGTGTTCGAGGGATTTCGCGTGCAGCATAACTTTGCCCGCGGCCCGGCAAAAGGGGGAATTCGCTACGCTCCCGACGTCAACCTTGACGAAGTCAAGGCACTTTCGGCGTGGATGACATGGAAATGCGCGGTCGTGAACGTACCTTTCGGAGGCGGAAAGGGCGGAATCATTTGTAATCCGCAGCAGATGTCGCTTGGCGAGCTTGAAAGGCTCACTCGGCGTTATACCGCTGAGCTGATTGACTTTATCGGCCCTGACAAAGACGTTCCGGCGCCCGACATGAACACTAACGAGCAGACGATGGCGTGGATAATGGATACGTTTTCCATGCACGCCCGTCACACCGTGACCGCGGTCGTTACCGGTAAGCCGGTTGCTCTTGGTGGCTCGCTTGGTCGTCGCGAGGCAACTGGGCGGGGAGTGCTGTTTTGCGTAAATGAGGCTATCAAACGTTTTAACCTGGCTCCGGAAAATACCTCGGTGGTGGTCCAGGGATCGGGCAATGTTGGCGGCATCGGAGCACAACTGATGCACGAGCAGGGCTACAAGGTGGTCGCCATTTCCGATGTCGGAGGAGGAATTCACAACTCAAACGGCCTGAATATTCCGGATGTGCTGGACTATCTTCAAAAAAATCGTACTCTCGAAGGATATCCGGGGGCCGACCAGGTCTCGAATAAAGACCTGCTTGAGATTCCCTGCGACGTGCTTGCTCCCTGTGCGACCGAAAATCAGATCACTTCGGAGAACGCCGACCGGATCAAGTGCAAAATTCTTGCTGAGGGAGCCAACGGCCCGACAACGCCGAAAGCCGATAAAATATTGCATGATAAAGGGATATTTGTTATCCCGGATATTCTTGCCAATGCCGGCGGAGTGACTGTTTCTTACTTCGAGTGGGTCCAGGACCGAATGGGCTATTTCTGGCCGGAAAGTCAGGTAAATCAACGGCTTGAAGAAAAAATGGTGGCGAGTTTTAACGAATTGTCGCATTTTGCGGCTAAACATGATGTCGACAGTCGTACCGCGGCGTACATGCTGGCCATTGACAGGGTCGCGTACGACACCCGGATGAGAGGTATTTACGCATAAGAAAAATTGCTAATGTGTTAAAAACGCTTGATTTTGCGGTTTAGTTAAGTTAAGGTCTTAAAAAGGTAGAAGGCGTAGTACGGGTGTAGTTCTGGGCTCAGGCGCTTTTTGCCGTCAAAACTGCATATATTTTGAAACTTTTGCGTGTGTGCCGGTTCCTGACCTCTCAGGTTGGTCATAACTCCGGCATATGTAATAATTGCGTAGCTACCATAATTGGAATTTTGTTTGAACAGCAGCTACGAAACTGAAATATTTTCACGGCGGAGGATAATGATGAAACTCGCTTATAGAGTGTATATTGCTACGCTGGTCTTATTGGCTTTTGTAATCTCGGCTTCGGCCCAGGATATGAAAAACCCGAGATCGGCTGATGACCCAAGAAACACGGCACCGACCGTTGGGACTGGCGGTCCGGTAGGAGGCCCGACCGGTCTGTTTACCGTTTATGACGGACAGGTTCTGCGAAGAGGTGAATTTACCTTTAGCGGAGCTTACAGCAACTATGACCGCGATCCGGGTAATGTCGATTTGACCGAGATACCTGTCAGCTTTCAGGTTGGTATCACGGACAATTTCGAGCTGTTTTTTAATACGGACGCGTATCGGGCTGTTAAGGTAAACTCGCCTGCAAACCTGTCGGGATTTTACCTTCCGAATTCCAGACTCAGGGTTAACGGCCTGCTTCAAAGCGGTGGAGCGATTGTCCTCGCACCTTCCGGCCCCGGAGCCGGTGCGTTTGAAAACCTTCCGGTTTACCGGCCGATCGGATCGCAGCCATTTGTTCAGTTTCCATTCATTGGCGGTTCTGCCGGAACCTTCGGCCTTCCTTTCTCTGGGCCGGCATTCGGTTTCCCCGCAAACACTAACGCAACGCTCGGTCCGCCGACGGCTGGTGGTAACGGGGCGGACAACTTTCCTGGAATCGGATCCGTGTACGGCAGCATATTGCCCGGCATAGTTTTCCAAACGGCTTGTACGAGCGGTGCGGCGAATTGCGCGGCGATCGCTACTACGCCGACAGTCTTTGCGAGTGCCCCGTCTTATTTGCCGGATGCTCCGCTGCTCAACCGCGAATACGGAGAATCTTCGTTCAACACCTACACGGTCGGTGGAAAGATTCGCTTCACCGGCGTTAATAACCCGGTTGGGTTTGGTTTGGTCGCTTATTACAAGTACTACAACGATAATGCCAGCGATTTCGGCGGCTTTAACCAGCTTCAGCGTGGTGCCAGCCCGGGCGGAAATCGAGGCGACATCGGCGGTGCGTTCTTCGTGGATGCCCGCGTGGCAAAATGGATGAACGTGTCGGGTAACCTCGGCTACAACTACAACAGCAGCATCAAGGGAGACTTCCCGGGTGGAACGTTCACGTTGTTGGATCGTCCGGATGAGCTGTTGATTTCGGGCGGCGTCGATTTCCCGGTCAACAGATACTTCCAGCCGATCGTCGAGTACAGGTCGCTCACTTACATGGGCAGCCGTACGCCGAACGCCTTTGAGAACAACCCGCAAGACCTCATCGCAGGTTTTCGTGTGTTCCCGGCAAGATGGATGAGTTTTGGGTTTGGCTATCGTTATCACACCAATCAGCAGGATGCGGACAGCTTCGATGACGAGGAAACGTTCACGGCTTCTGCCTTTGTTCCTTGTGCGGCCGGTACCGCTAACTGTGTGCCGACGCGTGTAACGAACATCACGGGTGTTCCCAGCGGTTTCCGAACATCCGATAACCCGCATGGTGCGATCGTCCAGGCTACATTCGGACGTCGCAACAAGCGTAAAGAAGCCGAGATCAACAAACCGGCTAACGTAACGGCGGTTTCGCTCAGCGATTCCGAAGTGACACTTCCGTGCCCTCCAGGAAAGCGAGCTCCGGAAGGACAGTGTAACGACAGCACGACGATCAACGTTTCAACCACTGCGGTCGATCCTGAGAACGACGTTCTTACCTACAACTACACCGTATCGGGCGGACGCATTGTCGGTTCCGGTGCAAACGTTCAGTGGGACCTCAGCGGTCTCCAGCCGGGATCGTACACGATCACATCCGGCGTTGACGATGGCTGCGGACTTTGCGGCCAGACGAAGACCGAAACGGTTCGAGTTGTAGATTGTCCGTCCTGCACCGATCCGTGCGAATGTGCGACGATCGACGTCACAGGACCATCGGGAGTTACTACGGCAGGCGATCCAATGACTTTCACTGCGAATGTTAGCGGTGGAACCTCTTCGAATTTGACCTACAATTGGACTGTTTCTTCAGGAACGATTACCTCCGGTCAGGGCACTCCGAGCATCTCGGTAGCCACGACCAGGGAAATGGCGGGAACCGACGTAACTGCGACTGTAGACGTTGCCGGCCAGTGTTCGGAGACCTGTCCGCGTTCAGATTCGGCAAGTGCACCAATAAAACCGATTGAGGGACCACTTCTGGTCGATGAGTTCGGCAAACTCGCCAACGACGATATCAGGAGCAGACTTGATTCGTTCTTTGCGGAACTGTCGAATAACCCGACTAGTCAGGGCTACATCATCAACTACGGTACGGATAGAGAGATGACGGCTCGTGAACGTCTGATCACGAACCACATCAACTTCCGTGGCTTCGACCGGTCGCGTATTACGCTGGTCAAGGGCGGAGCACACGACAGCGGCGGTGTCCATACCAAGCTTTGGCGTGTACCGCCGGGTGCTGATAACCCGACTCCGTAATCCCGCTTTGCATCGATTCGATGCGAACATTTGAAAAGAAGGCCTCGGCATCGGGGCCTTCTTTTTGCGCTTGAATATAAAGTTTTACATTAACTGTTCGATTGTGTAGGATAACGATATTGACAGCGTTCGTCGCCTGATCTTCCCAAACAATTTTCAGGAGTCCGCGGCACTGCATTGAATGTGCAAACTCACGGCCCTCTTCATCATCTGAACAACTGGACTTGGTCCGGTTTTTTGACCGCAAAAAACAATTCCGAGAAGTCAACGTTATGGATATTCGTCGTCGTCGTTTTTCGCAATTGGTAATAAGCAGTCTGCTTCTCTTCGTTATTGTTTCGTCCGGAACAACTCCGTTGCTTGCAGACGGCAACGTATTTGTCGATTCATCAAGTTCGACCCAGTGGTCGGTTGTCGGGCCGAACGGCGGCGATGTTCGCTCAGTAGAGGTCGACCCTCGCGACAAGAACAAGATATACATCGGTACGCCTGACGGGCAGATTCACGTTTCGACCGACGCCGGCAAAACGTGGAAGCTGCTGGTTCGTTTCGACGTTCCGCTGCTTAACCTGGACCAGTTACTTGTCGACAGCCGCGACTCCAACGTCATCTACACTTCGGGCCATCGCGGAAAACTCCCCGGCGGGTTTTTTAAGTCGACCGATGGCGGTAAGACGTGGAAAGAATCTAAAGAGCTTCGTAAAGAGGCGATTCATGCCATGACACAGTCGGCAAAGGACCCGAACATGCTTTTTGTCGGAACCAAAAACGGCATCTATCTTTCAAAAAATTCGGGTGACGATTGGGAACGCATCGAGTCCGGGACGATGCCCCTGGACGTCAACTCGATGGCGATCGACCCGCGTAACACCAGCACGATTTACGCCGGTACTACATATCGGCCGTACAAATCGACCGACAGCGGAAAAAGCTGGAGATTGATCAAATCCGGAATGATCGACGATTCGGACGTGTTTGCGATTACCGTAAATCCCGAGGACAACGACTACCTCATCGCCTCCGCATGCAGCGGCATTTATGAATCGCGCAACGGCGGTGAAAAGTGGAGCAAGATACAGGGCATTCCTTCCACATCGCGCCGAACACGCGATATAGTTCAGCATCCGTCTGTCAAAGGTACGGTCTATGCGGCTACGACCCAGGGTTTTTGGATGTCTGTGAACGGCGGCAAGTCATGGATAATGACCACGCCGCGGACGATGGAGGTAAACTCTATCGCCGTTCATCCCGATGAGCCGAAGCGGATATTTATTGGTACGAACAACTTTGGCGTACTCGTGTCCAACGACGGCGGCCGCAACTTTACGCCGACAAACGATAATTTTACGAGCAGGTTTACATACTCGGTCACGCCCGATTTAACGGAAAAAAACCGCCTGTATGCGACTACGCAGAACACTAGCACGAGCGGCGGTTTCTTTTTCTCCAGCAATGATGGCGGTGCAAGCTGGACCCAGGCAAAAGGCCTCGACGTCAGTCGTGACGCGCCGTTTGCGGTGCTTCAGGATCGACGTGATCCGAACAAAATATACGTTGGAACCAACACCGGACTTTTTCGATCGACCGACCGAGGACTTACTTGGTCGGCGATTGCCGAGCCAAAACCGGCGAAAAAGGCCGTGGCCAAAAAGACTACTGTAAAGAAGAAAGGTGCCGCTTCAAGAGCGAAACCGACTGCGGCGGCCGGAGCGTCAGTTGACAAGTCCGGACAGGAGCTGGTTCCTGTATTGAAAGAAAAAGTAAACGTTCTGGTTCATACAGAAGATGAAAAGGATGGCATCCTGGCGGGCACTGACAGCGGTCTTTACCGGACATATGACATTGCGAAAGGATGGGAAAAAATCACCTTCGGCGAAGACATAAACCATAGCGTTTTCGCGATAACCGCATCGCCGCTCGTGCCGGGCACAATATGGGTCGGAACCGCCAAGTCGGGCGTTATTGTATCGCAGGACAACGGCGAGACGTGGACCAAGACCGGCGGCGCCCCTGACAACGTACCGATCAGTTCAATTGTGATCGACCCTAAAAGGCCGAATTACATCTACGTTGGTTCGATTCACTCGCTTTACATAAGCCGTGACGGCGGCCGCACCTGGCTAAGACGGGGTGGAGATTTGCCGCTTGGCACGTACACAAGCATATTGATCGACCCGCGTAACTCCGATGAGGTGCTGGTTTCAAGTTCATTAGAGACTAACGGCGGCGTGTTTTATTCGAAAGACGCAGGGATGAATTGGAAGCGGGTCGATTCTAAGGAGCTAAAGCTTCCAAGCAGGCGTGTTTGGATGATGGCCTTCGATCCGACAAATGCCGATCGGATATACGCCGGCAGTCATTCTTCGGGTGTTTACGTAATCGACCGGAATACCGATCGATCAGATGCGGGCTCGGCTTCGACGGCGGTTTCTGCAAACGAAAAATAAGCCTGAAGTTTAAAGCAAAATTATCAGCCCCGGAGGATGAACGTTCTTCGGGGTTTTTTATTCGTCAAAATCGAGCTATTCATGCGTCGTATGAACTTAAGTTTGCAGCCGCTTGTTTGCATCAGTTTGAAGTAAGCGCTTTCGACCCTTATAATTGTAATCATCGGGTGGCGTGAACTAATGCAGGAAAGCGGCTGTACAAAACCGGTCAGCGTTCGCAATGCGCGAGTCGAAAGCATTCCATTTTCTTCAATTCCATCGCAGAGCAAGCTTTTCACGGATTATCAGGAAAGCCCTTCATCCCTGCTTCGCTACTATCCGGCCGCAGTCGAGTCTCATACCGACATTGCGAATCGCGTTTCGCAAGTGGTAGCCGACTATAGCGTCGATCGCGGGCACCTATGCAATGCGCTTTTAAGAATAACCCGAACATTCGAACCGACGACTGAAACGCTGGCGAATATCGAACTGCTCCGGGACAGCGATACGGTTGCCGTTCTTACCGGACAGCAGACGGGACTTTTTACCGGACCGCTATACTCGATCTACAAAGCTATTTCAGCGATAAAAATGGTCGAATGTCTCCGCGGACGAGGAATCAAAGCTGTCCCGGTTTTCTGGATGGCGACCGAAGACCACGATCTGGCCGAAGTTTCGAACGCGTTCGTTATCGGTGATGACGGGCAGTTAGTTGAAAGCTCAGTCAGGTCTGATGAAGGCGACGAAGGGAAGCCGGTTGGGAATGTCCGGTTAAATGAATCGACGAAAGAAGCGCTAAATGCGTTGTTTAATTCGCTTCCGAAAACCGAATATTCTGAGCAGCTGCACGGACGGATATCGGCCGAGTGGGCAAATGGTTCGAATTTTGGATCGGCGTTCGGCTCACAGCTTTCGACTTTGCTGGGAAAGTACGGCCTGATAGTCGTCGATCCGCTGGATGACGAGATCAAGCGACTTGCGAAGCCCATCTATTTGGAAGCTATTGAAAAAAACG
>CADEEU010000170.1 GCA_902826385.1 uncultured Acidobacteriota bacterium
GGTACGAACCCGACACGCTCGACCAAGGTCCTGCTGCTGGAGGACGGGGTGCCTCTCGCATATGCGCCCTACGGCGATAACGCGTCTTACTACCATCCGCCGATCGAAAGATACGAGTCTATCGAAGTCCTGAAAGGATCCGGGCAGATCGCTTATGGCCCGCAGACAATTGCAGGACTGGTGAATTATCTGACGCCGAATCCGACAAAGAAGCCTTCGTTCGGGATCCGTTTGAACGGCGGGAACCGAGCGTTTTTCAACGGCAGCTTCACGGGTAGCGGAACGATCAACAAGACCGGTATTTTTGCCAATTATACGCGGAAACAAGGTGACGGGGCACGGGATAATATCAGTTCGAAGCTGAACGATATTTCGACTAAGGTAGTGCAGACGTTGAACGATCGCAATGCTTTGACGTTAAAGTTCAGCTATTACGGTGAGGACTCTAATGTTACATATTCGGGCCTGACGGCCGCCGAGTACGCCGCTGATCCGCGGTCAAATCCTTTCAAAAACGACTTCTTCTACGGCGACAGATACGGCTTTTCGGCTTCACACGCGGGCGTTATCTCGTCCAAGGCAGTAGTCAATACAAACTTCTATGCGAATAAGTTCACGCGGCACTGGTGGAGACAATCGTCGAATTCGGGACAGCGTCCAAATCGATTGAATGTAGATCCCGACTGCCTGAGTCTGGCCGATCTTAATACTACCTGCGGCAACGAGGGTCGTTTGCGGAGTATGAGACCTACGGAATTGAACCGCGATTCACGTTGAATTATGACGCGGGAACAAGTTTCCGGGGTGAACTTCAGGCGGGCGTTCGGGCCCATTGGGAAGTGCAGAAACGTAGGCAAGAGAATGGTGATCTTCCGAACAGTCGGTCGGGAGTTGCGGTTGAGGTCAACGAACGCCGCAACGACGCATATTCGGGATTCGTACAGAACCGCTTCATCTTTGGTGATCTCGCGATCACGCCCGGCGTGCGCTTCGAACGGATCAAAATCGAGCGAAAGAACCTGCTTGCCTCGCCGGCAGCGTTTGGAAGTACCACCGTCAGCGAGGTGATTCCCGGCATCGGTGTCGCGTATTCCGGTCTTCCGAGAACGACCATATTCGCGGGCGTGCATCGCGGATTCTCACCGCCCAGGGCTGAAGATATCATTTCGAATTCCGGCGGAGTGGTCGAGCTTGATTCAGAATTGAGTTGGAATTATGAGATCGGCGTTCGGACCAATCCGTTCAAGGGCTTGCGACTTGATGGAGCATTTTTCAGGCTCGACTATGAGAACCAGATCGTTCCGGCGAGCCTTGCGGGTGGTGTAGGGGCAACGCTTACGAACGGAGGCGAGACACTACAGCAAGGTTTGGAATTCTCGGGGCAGTTCGATTCGGGCGTGGTGTTCGAGTCTCCGCACAACATCTACATCCGGACCGCTTACACATGGCTGCCGATCGCAGAGTTTAGCGGAGTGCGGTTCAGTTCCGTAACGCCGTCGATCTCGATCACGGGAAACCGCCTGCCGTACGTTCCCGAAACGACTGTCACGACCAGCCTTGGATATTCGTACACTAACGTTTTCGATGCCTTCATCGAAAACGTTTACGTCGGGCGGCAGTTCGGTGACGATCTGAATACGATCAACCCGATCGCGAACGGACAGCGTGGGGCGATACCTTCGCAGACCTATTGGAACGCTACGGCAAACTATAAAGTCGAAAAGTGGAAAACGACATTTTTCATTACCGCGAAGAATATTTTCGATAGGACGTTCATCGTTGACCGTTCGCGCGGCATACTGCCTTCCCACCCGCGTCTGTTGCAAGGGGGCCTGACGGTGAAGTTCTAGCACGCTGCTTACAAACGCCGATAGGTGCCGGTGCCATTTTTGCCGTACTTAACCCCTAGCCGAGAGGCAGTCGCCTTCCCGGATTTCGCGGCAACGGACGGGCAACGAACGAGAATCTGAAAGTGCCGATCGACGAACACGTTGTCGAAGACGGCCGCCGCCGAGCCGCCTCCAAAACTGGGATCCTCACAAAACAAAGGAATTTAGGTGAATGGCATTGACAATATGACTATGCAACCCTTAGCCTCTAGTGTTAGGGAGTAGTCCCGTTCCCGCGCTCTTTATGTACATTTTTCTTCAATCTCTCCGAAGACGGACGATCAAGAGGCGGTTTGTCGCCTTTTGGATCTGTTTCGTTGCGATTGAGTTAATGTGTCCTGTCCTATGCACTAAACAGGTTTACGCTGCTGAAAACCCTACTGAGATAATCAGCTACGTCGAAGAGAGATCAGAAACAGTAGATTCAGTCCTTTCCATCGTCGATCTCCGATCATCAGACGACGAAACGGCGGGTTGCAATGACGAATGTCTTTGCCATGCTACTGCTCTTCCGAGCGTAGTGAGTGATGTGAATTGCGACACAAATCGTAAAGACACGCTCTCCGTTAGTTTTGTTAGTCCTATTTGCAGCTCACTTCCGCCGCCCTACTTACCTCCAAAATTTTCCTGATCAGTTCGTCATTTTGAGTCGCATTTCCTTCTCTTCGGGCTGGAACTGTAACTCATCGTATCAGTCCGAACTCTCCCGCTTTTCCCGAGATAGAAACGGGGAAGTTTAGTTCGAAGAGTGTTTTTTGATCAGGAAAATTGAAAATGTTATTAAAATTTTGCGTGAGCATGTATTGTGCCGCCCTTTGCCTGCTCGCATTCAGCTCCCCACCATTGAGAGCACAGGATGCAGCATTTTTTGCTAAAAACCAGACTGTTGATCAGCCGGCGAAAGGCGAGGTCGTAAAACCTTTAGTCGAATCCGTTCTGCCGAATTATTACAATCAGGACGACGGAGTCGCCCTCGCGGAAATTGTCCGCCGCGCTTTTGAAAACAACGGTGACATCAAAATCGCTCGTCTCGAAGTTGATCGTGCTAGAGCGCGTTTGACACAGGCGGCTCTGCGCTCGAATCCCACTCTCGAAGTCGAGCAATCGTCGGGTCGACTTGTCGGGTCGTCGGGCGATGGCGAGCTAAGCGCCGGCATTGCTGTCCCTTTCGATGTTTACAATCAAAGGAAACGCCGGATCGATGTTGCTCGTGCGGAGATCACCTTGCGTGAGGCCGAAATAAAAGCCCGCGAGCGAGAGCTGGCAAATCAGATTTTTATAAGCTACGCAGAAGCTCTGGCCAACCTAAGAGAGTTGAGCGTTCTGGAAGAACTGCTCGCACTCGACACCCAGACAACCCGCTTCGTCCAGATTCGCGTGAACGAGGGCGAGAGCCCGCCGCTCGAGCTCAATCTTTTGCAAACAGAAGTCGAACGGCTTCGGGCCCGCCGGCAGCTCGTCGAAGGCAAGATGCAAAGCGCGATGTCGCGACTGAAATTCTTTGCCGGCATGCCGGTTGAAGAACCGCTAAAACTTCGCGAGGATATCTCGAAGGCAACCTTGCCCCAACTCCCTCCCAGCCTCGAGACGGGAATATCCGTCGCTCTCCGAACCCGCCCGGAAATTCGCGTTGCGGAACTTGAAGAACAGGTGGCATCGGCCGGGTTGCGATTGGTTCGAGCTCAAGCCCGGCCCGACGTTACTGGCTATACTCGTTACACCCAAGGAAAGCAGGGCTTTGACGACCCGCGCGGGGCCTTTTTTCAACGGGACCGTAGTTTGACGTTCGGTGTCGCAATCGGACTACCGATATTTAACAAGAACCAGGGTGCGAAAGCCGAAGCCGAGATCGCTATCAGGCAGGCCCAGGAGCGGCGGGCATTTTCGGAAAGAATTATCCGCAGCGAAGTCGCGATCGCATTTCAGCGTATCGCGGCCGCAAACCGCTCCCTATCAATTTTGGAGTCGGCCGTATTGCCGCGTTCACGACAGAACATCATTACCATCCGCCAAGTCTACGAGGTGGGGGAATTAAAGATCACGGATTTGATCGCCGAACAGCGAAGATTGCTCGATGCGAACCGTGATTTAACCGAAACACTAACCGAGCGTTATCGCGCCCAAGCCGATTTGTTTATAGCACTCGGAATCACCTTGGAGAATTAATATGTCAGAAAAATTTAATACTGAAGACTTCAGCCATCATAAACAAGACGAAGCGGAACTAGACCGTCTCGAGTCAAATGCAGACGGACGTATCGAGGATGAATACAAAGAACCCGACTCTTCGTCCGAAAAACCGAAGAAGATGTTCGCGTGGATTTTGACGGCCGCTATCCTAGCGGTTGTCATTATCGTGGGTCTTATCTGGATAGCTACAAAAGAATCTTCGACGACCGTTAGCGTTGAAACCGGCGAGAAAAAAGAAGAAGCCGGGCATGAGGAAGGCGAAGAAGGCGAAGAGGTCCGTCTAGACCCCGAATCGCTGAGCGCCGCCGGAATCGAAACCGAGGGTGTCACACAGCGACCGGCGATTGCTCTTCTGCGGGTCACAGGAGCGGTCGAGCTAAACCCCGAGAAAACCGAAATGGCTACACCGCTGGTAGGCGGCCGTATCGAGAGCGTATTTTACGGGGTCGGGGATTTTGTCCAGAAAGGCGCAGTACTTGCGGTCATCTCCAGCCCGCAGCTAGCCGAAATGCACGGCAAAATGAACGAAGCGAAAACCCGGCTGAATTTGGCTCAAGCGAATCTTGCCCGGGTGCAAAAAGCGGAGAACCGAGTTTCTATCTTACAGGCGAAAGCCAAGCTCGACGAAGCCGAAGCGACGATGCGGCGAACAAAACGCCTGATCGAACTTGGAGCGGGTGCCGGCAAAGACGCGATTGCCGCGGACACTAATTACAAAACCGCCAAAGCCGATTACGATTTCCAATCGAACATTGGCTTGAATAAGGAAATTCAAACGGCGAAGGCCGAAGTTGAAACCGCTCGAATAGATTACGCGGAGCTTCAAAATCAGCTGCGGACCCTCGGCGTCGGGGAAGGGAAATTGCAATCGAACGACCACACCAACGAAAACAATTCGGAGGTTGCCGTCCGTGCTCCGCTTGCCGGCATTATCACCGAGCGCAAATTTAACGCTGGGGCGGGCATTGACGCGGCAACCCCGCTCTTCGCCATCTCGAATCTTTCGACCGTGTACGTAATCGCCAATGTTCCGGAAGCAAGTGTCGGAAAGCTCTCCGTCGGATCCATCGCGGAGATCACCTCGCCGTCGATCGGAACCATCAACGGGCGAGTGGCCTACATCGACCCGCGTCTGGACGAAACGTCGCGTACTGCTCGAGTGAGACTAGAGGTTCCCAACGAAAACGGCAAACTGCGGGCAGGGATGTTTACTGAAGTCGGATTCCAAACAGGAACGAACGAAACTGACGGACTGGAACTGGTTGTCCGTAGCGAAGCGATTCAGCGGGAAGGTGAAAAAACTATCGTCTTCGTTCCAAAGAAGGATGAGCCCGGTGCATTTGAAGTTCGAACCGTCGAAATCGGTGGCGATATCGAAGGTTACACGCGCATCAAGAGCGGTCTTGAGATCGGCGAGCAAGTTGTGACCAAAGGCAGTTTCACCTTAAAAACGCAGATGCAGAAAGGCGAGATGGGCGAACACGGCCATTGATAGGCGAGCGAGGACGCGTACCGACTGATTTGTTTAGTTGAATTCGAACGGCCGCCTTGGGGTGCGTTTGATGTTGATATAAAGGCAATATGATTTCAGGACTAATTCGTTTTTCGGTCGAGAACCGACTAGTTGTTTTACTGCTGGTCGCCATTATGGCGGCTGCGGGAGCGTATAGTTTGGTGAATTTACCGATCGATGCCGTACCCGATGTTACCAATGTACAGGTGCAGGTATTAACCAGCGCTCCGTCGCTTGCGCCGCTCGAGATGGAACGGCAGGTAACTTTTCCGGTCGAAGTGGCGATGTCGGGCCTGCCTGACGTCGAAGAAATCCGCTCGGTATCCAAGTTCGGACTATCGGCCGTCACTATCGTTTTCGACGATTCAGTTGACACCTATTTTGCCCGGCAGCTTGTCCTCGAACGCCTTGCAGCAGCACGGGAACAAATTCCTGACGGGATCGGCTCGCCAGAGATGGGACCGATTTCTACCGGTCTGGGCGAGATCTACCAGTACGAGCTAAGAGCGGCACCGGGATCGGGCTACGACGCGAAATCGCTTCGGACTATCCAGGACTGGAACGTGCGCCGTCAACTTTTGGGCGTCCCCGGAGCGACGGAAATCAACAGTTTCGGCGGCTACGAGAAACAGTATCAGGTGCAGCTCGACCCAGCCAAACTGCAATCTTTCGGACTGACCATCCGCGATGTTTACGAGTCCATCTCGCGGAATAATGCAAATGTTGGCGGAGCTTACATCCAAAAAGGCTCCGAACAATATCTTTTGCGCGGTATTGGCCTCGTTGAAAATCCCGACGACATAGCCAATATCGTCGTCAAGACCGGAGCAGAGGGCGTACCGGTTTATGTTAAGGATGTTGGCGAAATAGTTGAGGGATCGACTGTTCGACAGGGGGCGGTAACATCAAACGGCGAAGGCGAGATCGTCGCCGGGATTGTGCTGATGCTCAAGGGCGAAAATTCGCGCACGGTCGTGGAAGCCGTCAAGGAGCGAGTCGAGACGGTCAGAAAATCGCTTCCTAAGGGCGTTGAACTCATCACGTTTTATGACCGCACAGAACTGATTGATCGAGCGATCGCGACTGTCGAGACCAATCTGATTGAGGGGGCGATCCTGGTGATCGTCGTATTGATGGTTCTGCTTGGAAACTGGCGGGGCGCTTTGCTCGTTGCTACCATCATTCCGCTCTCCATGTTGTTTGCGGCAATTTTGATGCGCATATTCAACGTGTCGGGAAACCTTATGAGTTTGGGGGCTCTCGACTTCGGGTTAATCGTTGATGGGGCGGTCGTGATGGTCGAAAACACAATCCGTCGCCGGGCCGAAGCTCAACATGAAGCGGAGCTTTCAGGGCACCGCGAAGTTCCGCAGCGCACCATTCTCGAATCCTGTCTGGAAGTGGCTCGCCCCGTCGTCTTCGCGGTCGCCATCATTGCCATCGTCTATCTGCCGATCCTGAGTTTGCGCGGGATCGAAGGAAAGATGTTTGTGCCTATGGCTTTGACCGTTGTCTTCGCTTTGGTGGGATCACTGCTACTTTCTTTAACCTATGTTCCGGCGATGATGACTTTGGTCGTAGTCGGCAAGGTGTCGGAGAAGGAAAGTTTCCTTATTCGATGGTCGAAGAAACTTTATATACCGTCGCTGGCATTTGTCGGCCGCTATCGGGCTCAAGCCCTAGCACTGGCAGTCGGGCTTGTGGCAATTTCAGGGGCGATTTTTCCGTATCTTGGTTCGGAGTTTATACCGCGCCTTGATGAAGGCGATCTGGCGGTGCAGGTTCAACAACTGCCAAGTGTCTCTTTGGAACAATCAGTCAAAACAACGACCGCGGTGGAAAAGGTCTTGATGCAATTCCCGGAAGTTAAGACGGTGATTTCCAAAACAGGCCGCGCCGAAGTCGCCACCGATCCGATGAGCGTCGACTTTTCTGATCTCTATATCGCTCTGAAACCACGAGAGGAATGGGTAACGAAAGATAAATCGGAGCTCGTCGAAAAGATGTCGAAAGCGCTGGAAGAGGGTGTGCCGAATGCGACCATTAGTTTTTCCCAGCCGATTGAGCTGCGTGTCGCCGAACTCATCTCAGGAGTTCGATCGGATGTCGCGATCAAACTCTACGGAGACGACCTTTGACTGCTGAAAGA
>CADEEU010000171.1 GCA_902826385.1 uncultured Acidobacteriota bacterium
ACTTCGAATCGATCTCGGGCGGATCGATTAACTGTTGTTCTTCCTGTTCGATCTCTTGGTTTAACTGTTCTTTTTTGTTCGCCATATACTGTCTTGAGGTCGTTTCTAACTTGCGGCGTCCCTGGACGCGTCGAAACTATCAAGAATATCCTTAATCGCCCCGGTTTGTCGAGTCCTTCGCTGCCTTTCGCCAAGAATTATCGACTCCAGACGCCGGACTGCATCGGCGATGTTGTCGTTTATCACTACGTATTCGAACTCGACACAGCGTTTCACCTCGTCGAAGGAATTACGAAGCCGCAGGTCGAGCTGTTCCGGATCTTCCGTTTTTCGCGATTTCAGCCGTTGCGCGAGGTCATGATAAGAAGGCGGCAGGATAAAGATACTCACAGCATCAGGAATCATTTTTAAGACATCCGCCGCACCCTGGACGTCGATCTCGAGTATTACGTCAACGCCTTCGCCGATCAGAGCTTCCACTCTTGAACGCGACGTGCCGTAGTAATTGTCATGCACCTGGGCGTACTCCAGAAACTCGCCTTCCGCGATCTTTTTTTCAAATTCCTTGACTGAAATAAATGTGTAGTCCTTCCCATCTACCTCGCCCAAGCGCGTCGGGCGCGTCGTGTAGGAAATCGAGTAACCGATCCCGACGCCGCGTTTCATAACCTCGGTGATCAGCGTGCCTTTCCCGCCGCCGGACGGTGAAGTGATGATGATTAGATTTCCCGTCATTTAATGTGATTCTGCGTGTTTGTTTTGGAATAAGTTATAGGTGATAGGTAAAAAATGATAACGATATTGCCTGTTACTCTGAAAAACTAGCCGTACAAAGCGGCCTGTACTTACTCTACATTCTGCACCTGCTCGCGTATCTTTTCTATCTCGCTCTTTATCTGAAGCGCATTCTCTTTCACGGTCATGTTGTTCGTTTTCGAAGTGATAGTGTTCGCTTCGCGGTTCAGTTCCTGCGTCAGAAAATCCAGTCGTTTGCCGACCTCTTTTTCTTCATTCATTATCTGACGAAAATGTTCGATGTGCGTTGTTAACCGAGCAATCTCTTCGGAAATGTCGGAGCGGTCGGCGATGTAGGCGATCTCCTGAGCGAGACGGGCCTGGTCAAGTTCGATTTGCGTATCGCTTTTGGCGAGCATCTCCGTTATGCGTTTCGTCAGCCGCTGTTGATATTCTTCTCCGACCGATCCCGATTCGGAAACGATTGCGGGCAGACGTTTTTCGATTTCGTTCAAGCGAGCGGCAAGCTCGTCCTTTAGCATTGCTCCTTCTTTCTCGCGCATCTGCTCAAGATCATTTAGAGCATCTGACAAGGCGCTGTCGACGCCCGCGGTGAACCTGTCGTCGATCTCTTCCTTTTTTGGCAGCATCACATTTGGCAATCTCGCGACAACGTTCAAATCGGGCTCACCGGCCAGTTCGAAATCGTCCTGCATCTGTTTCATTGCCGTTAGAAAGCCGCTTATCATCGGCCGGTTTAGCTCATAAGTAACTTCGGCTGTTCGGTCGTACTGCAGGCTTACGTCCACACGCCCGCGTGACAGTCGGTCGGTTATCAGTCGTTTAATTCTGGTTTCCAAAGCCTGCAGTTCGCTGCCGAGTTTCAGCGATACGTCCAGAAAACGGTTATTAACAGTCTTAAGCTCAACCGTTACCGCAAAATTGTCGCCCGATGATGTTCCGCGGCCGAAGCCGGTCATTGATTTCATAAGCAGTTAAGCCGTCATGCCGTTGTCGGAGAATCTATCAACTCTTCCTCTTCCGCAAACTGTAACTCGTAAAGCCTCTTATATTTTCCGCCGCGTTCAAGCAGTTCGGCGTGCGTGCCGGTTTGAATTATTTTCCCGCGTTCCATGACGACAATATTGTCCGCTTTGCGAATGGTCGAAAGTCGGTGCGCAATCACGATCGACGTTTTATTCTGCATCAAGTTCGCGAGAGCTTTCTGCACCAGCCGTTCGGATTCGGCATCGAGGGCCGAGGTCGCTTCGTCAAGAATCAGCACCGGAGCGTTTACCAAAACAGCCCGAGCGATTGCCAGCCGCTGCCGTTGGCCGCCGGAAAGCAAAATCCCACGCTCGCCGACGATTGTGTCATATTTTTGCGGAAGTTCGTTGATGAAATCGTCGGCAAAGGCGATGCGTGCAGCTTCAGAAATTTGCTCGTCGGTGGCCTCCGGGTCACCGTACGAGATGTTATAGCGGATCGACTCGTTAAATAACACGGTTTCCTGCGTAACCAGCGCGATCTGCTTTTTCAGGCTCTTAAGTTTCGTGTCGCGAAGATCGACGCCGTCCCACAAAATATAGCCGCTTGTCGGATCATACAGACGCTGTACCAGCTTTATCAGGGACGATTTTCCGCCGCCGCTTTCGCCGACCAGTGCGACCATCGCTCCTTTCGGAATTTCGAGGCTGACGCTGTCGAGGATCGTTTTGTTCGGGTCGTTCCCGTACTTGAATGAAACGCGGTCGAGTTCGATCTTGTCCGCCAGGGGCTTTAACTCGACGGCATTTTCCTTCTCGGGGACAGTTTCGTTCTCGTCCAAAATATTCCAAACGTCCTTGGCCGCAGCGAAAGCCTTCGAGATCTCGTTGTGCTGGCGCGAGATGCGGCGGAGCGGGTCGTAGCTTCTGAACAAAAAGAACAGGAAGCCCATAAATTCGGCGCCGGCCATTTCGCCGTTGTTTATTGCCCGAAGTCCGAAAAAGAGAAGTATCAGGATCGAGACCATTCCGATGATCTCGATAGTCGGCGGCGAAGTGGCGGCTATCCGGCCAGACCGAAGATTTGCTCTCGCTATCAATCCCGCGACACGGGCGAATCGCGATTTTTCGCGGCCCTCAGCCGTATAGGCTTTTACTATGGTCTGGTTCGAGAGCGTTTCCTGAGCCGTGTCCGTGAGCAGCTTATTGCCTTCGAACGATTCTTCCGCCAGACGGCGAAGTGATTTGCTGAACCTGGTTGTAAGCACGCCGATTATCGGCGCGATAATGATGGCTCCGAGCATCAGCCGCCAATTGAAATAAAAAGCGGCGCTTAAAAAAGCAACGAGCATCAAGCTTTCGCGCAGCACGTCACGAAGATTCGAAGAAACGGCGAGTTCGATCGCGGAGCAGCTTACTACCAGCCTCGAAACCAGAAAATTAGTGCGGTGCTTTTCAAAGAACGACGTAGACTGTCCGAGGATGTGGTCGTAAAGCTGTTTCCGCAGGTCGAGCACGACCGTCTGCCCGATCTTGGCCATCAGGTACGACGAGAAATATTCGGCAACGCCCTTCAGCAAGGTGAATGTCAACAGCATTCCCGCAATGGCGAGCCATGCTTGATACCAGTCGTTCTGCGGGATAAATCTCTGTAGACTGAAAAGCGTTTTCGAGGCCTGACCTGTTTCGGGAGAGAATTGGTTAAAGATGGGGACGAGCAGTGCACCGGTCGCGGTTTCGAAAACGGCGACCAGCACCATTGCGATGACCGCCAACAGGAACGTCAGCCAATGCGGGCGGACATATTGAAGAAGCCGCGTTAATTCGCTCATTTCAGGCAAGAAAAGACGAATATACAAGGTTTAACACGGTCGTGTCCAAAGACCTCGGAAATTTGGTCACGTGACCGAACGATCAAATTTGCAACGCGGGTTTGTAATATGGCATCTTTTTTAGAGCACGCCAGATTTTCGGAGATCAACAGTAATGACTAATTTCAAAGCACTTATCGGCATTTTGGCTCTCCTTTTTGTCGCGTCCACGTCGATTTCGGTGGTCGCACAGGTCGATGTTCCGCGGCGGACGACCGCGATCACGTATCCGCTGGATGAACTTGTTTATACGCAATTTCGCGGTACGACCCGGTTTCCCCGAATGAAGGGCGAGGCGAAAATAAAGAGAACCAGCCGCAACGGCAGCGAGATCGACCTTACGGTATCGAAAATGCCTCGACCGTTTGAACTCGGGGCGGGTTATGCAACTTACGTGTTGTGGGCAATATCTCCAGAAGGCCAGGTCGACAACCTTGGCGAAATAAAACGCCGTGGATTCTTCGAATTCGATTCGAAAATGAGCGTTACGACAAAGCTCCAGACATTTGCCCTGATCATCACGGCCGAACCTCATTTTCTCGTCTCGCGGCCCAGCCAGGAGATAATGCTGGAGAACCTGAGTCCGTACACGCTTAGCGGAAAGACGATTACGACCACGCCTTCGATCCAGTATTTCGGAAATTCAAGCGACTATTTCCGTGACTCGAGAACGCCTGAGATAGCCGAGCTGGATTATTCGAAAACTCCTTCGACGATCCTTCAGGCAAAGCAGGCCGTGGCGCTTGCGAAATATGCCGGTGCCGACCGCGACGCTCAGACTGAAATGCAGGAAGCCGAGACTCTTCTTGCCAACGCCGAAAACGCGTGGCGGGCCGGACGGGATGAAGAATCGGTCGATATAACCGCGCGTCAGTCGATCAGCTCGGCCGTCAAGGCGGAATCGACCGCGATGGCCCGCAAAGACGCGCGCGAGAAGCGAAACGAAAAATCGCGGGCAGATGCCGAAGCCCGGGCCGCGGAAAACAAGTACCAGGAAGCTCTTGACCAGATCGCGGACCTAAAGAATCAAATCGCCGCAGAAACCAGGAACCGCGAATTGGCCGAACGCGATGGTCTCAATTACAGCGAACAGATAAGACAATTACGTGCCGAGAACGGCAAGCTTCGCGAAGAGTTGGGCCGCACTCGCGTAGAGGCAGACAACGCCAAATCGCGCCTGGAGACAATCGAGAACGCTCAGCGAAACGCCGAAGAGCAAAGGGCGAAGGACGAGCGTGCGAATACCTTGATGGCTGCTCAGCCGGCTTTGATGCAGTCGCTCCGCCGCTTTGGAACAGTTGCAAAGACGGATCGAGGTATTGTGCTGACTATTCCCGAGAATTTTTGGTCGGCTATTCGTTCAAGTTCATTTGCTCCCGCGGCCGATATGAAGTTAAGCTCACTCGCCCAGGTACTTTCGGAGAATGCGGACTATCGTGTTGTCATCGAGTCGCATACGGACAATCGCGGCACCGATGAAGAGCTTATGGGCCTCACGCAGCAGCGGTCGCAGGCGATCGGCGAACGGCTTGTAGGCTTCGGCGTTGCTGGAGATCGTATAGAGACGAAAGGATTTGCCGCAACTATACCGGTTGCTCCGAATACAACAAACGCAAATCGTGCCAAGAACCGTCGAATTCAGCTAATTCTAACGCCTACGATTTAGGAGGGCTCAATCGGCTTCTAAGTCCCGGTCGGCGATTCGCCGACCGGGATTTATTTTTTTTCGCAATTTTGTCAGTCTTCGCTCGTCAACGGAGTAAGGAAAGGTTTATTTTCAGGCATTTCAGGTTTCGATCTTGCCGAGGGGTTCTTTCGGGCGGCTTTCGGGCCGACTGAAGCGTCAATCCAATGTCGGCAAAGTGCTTGGAAACACTGGAATTATATGCTAAATTGCTCTTTCCTTAACAGTAAATAAGCGTTCACCCGGCAGGTTTAGGAGAGTATTACTGATGAGCAGTTTCATTAATGGCCGCAGGGTCTTTGCGGCCATCCTTGTGGCTATTGCGGCGATTGCCGCACACGAAGAGTATCTTAAATTGCCTCACACGGCCCGTGCTTCTGTTCGTGTGCAAGACCCGATCTTGGCAGAGAAATTCCGCGGCGCCGACACCGTCACAAACAGTATCCGCAGTGAATCAAAGCTCCTAAGCCGCATTCAGATAAATTCCGCCGCCGACCGCGAAAAAGCAGCCCAGCTAGGCACGATAATTCAGGATTACCGAACGTTTGTAGTTGTTTCTAAGAACAGAGGAATTGAGGCCAAGCAGCAGGGCCTCGACGAGCAGGAACTTGAAACCACGATCAATCTTGCCGGAGCCCGATTCGACCCGATCAAACAGCCGCCCGACGGTTCGCTCCGGCTTGGTCCCTCCGCTACTGGTTCTGGAAAGGGCTATTACATAATTCAGTTCGGCTCGACCGTTACGGATGAATGGCTAAAAAGTGTGCGTGACGCGGGTGTCGAGGTTTTGCAGTATGTGCCGCATCAGGCGTTTTTCGTTTATGCCGATTCGGAGGCGATCGCACGCGTTGCCGACCATTCTCGTATCAGGTGGATCGGACGGTACAACGCTGAACAGAAACTCTCCCCAGTTTTTAGAGATCAGGTAAACTCCGCGCGCAAAGGCTCGGCCTCGGCAAGAGGCATTTCGCCGATTGAGACGACGAAGAAAGGCTCGGCGTTATTCGAGATCAGCGTCTTCGCCCGGGCCGATCTTGATGAATTCACGACTGAGCTGAAAGACCGTTTCGCAAAAGGCTTTTTGCGGCCGGGTAGGCTTCAGCACAACTTCTTTAATGTTGTCAGGGCAGAGCTAAAGCTCGAAGATGTCGAGGCAGTCGCGGCAATGCCAGACGTGGTCGGGATCGATCCGATTTTGCCGACCAGGAACGAGGACGAACGTTCGAATCAGATCGTGGCCGGAAATTATCTCAGCACGACAACCGTTCTGGGACCGGGCTATGATCCGCTGGCACAGTTCGGTGTCGACGGGACCAACGTAACTGTGTCGGTGGTCGACGACGGCGTAGGGATTCCCGGCGAAGGGGGTTTTTACCTCTCATCGTTGAACACAGTCAATGCTCCACTCAGAAACGCATCTTCCGGAGCATTTGGTCACGGCCACCTTAACGCAACCATCATTGCCGGTTCGACTCCTT
This sequence comes from uncultured Acidobacteriota bacterium, assembly GCA_902826385.1. Classification (GTDB taxonomy): domain Bacteria; phylum Acidobacteriota; class Blastocatellia; order Pyrinomonadales; family Pyrinomonadaceae; genus OLB17. The sequence goes on from CADEEU010000171.1 coordinate 6,755, forward strand.
ACGGTCCGGTCGATCCGCTTTTTTACAAATACGGTCAGGGCGTTGCTCCGCGGGCAAATATCGTCAGCATTCCGCGTAATCGCCTCGGTTATACAGGAACGGACGAGGATGTCTATAACGACAGCGTAGTTACGCCGGGGCCGAACGGAGCGGGAGCGTTGATCAGCAACAATTCATGGGGGAACGGAACTAACGGAAACGTTTACTCGAACACAGTCGAAGGGCGCTTTGACGGCTATGTCCGAGACGCTTCGTTCGACAACGGAATAGATCCTGTCGCCCTGATCTTTTCGGCAGGCAACGATGGAGTCAACGGCCTGACACGGCCTAAGGTTGCGAAAAATGTAATCTCGGTCGGCAATTCGGAAAGTTTGCGGACGGACAAGGGCTCGACAACCGCAAATAATATAGACGACATCGCTTCAAATTCAAGCCGCGGCCCGGCGGCCGACGGACGTATCAAACCGGACATCGTTGCTCCGGGAACGGCGATCACCGGCGGCCGTTCGGGCACGGACTCCTTGAACGGCAACATCGACGCCTTCCACCGCTGGAGCAGCGGCACGTCACACTCGGCGGCGCATGTTTCGGGCATTTCGGCTCTTTTCGCTAACTGGTGGTACGCCACCAGATTCAATCGGCCAAGCCCCTCGTTGATCAAAGCGGCCCTGATCAACTCCGCAGTCGACATGAACGGCGAGGGCTCGTCTGCTCCGATTCCGAACGGTGCCGAAGGTTGGGGCCGTCCTAACCTCAAAAACATGCTCAACACCGGTGTTGGGATGAACTATGTCAACGATGATGTTGCGTTCTCCAATGCTGGAGAAACATTTCCGATAGATGGAAGCGTCGTTAGTGCATCGAAGCCGCTTCGCGTTACTCTCGCATGGACCGACCCGCCGGGAGTTTCCAACCCCGCACTTGTCAACAATCTGGACCTGAAAGTTACGGTCA
>CADEEU010000172.1 GCA_902826385.1 uncultured Acidobacteriota bacterium
CAGATCTCGTTAACGCGGGCGGTCAAATGTTCGCACTTGGCCTGGCTTTTGGCGTCGAGCTTTTTCTTTGCACTTAGACGTTCGAGCGTTCCGAGCGGAGCAATGCCGGTTATCTTAAAAACCGCGAACGGAATATTTGGATCGTCCTTAGCTCGTTTGACCGTGCGGATTATCTCCTCTTTCGTCCGGTCGAAATCTTCTTCGCGGGATTTTCCTTCTATCGAATAATCGAGAATTGTTCCGATGCCGGCCGCTCCTAACCGTCGGATGGTTGGCTCGCATTCTTCGATCGTCTCGCCGCCGCAGAATTGCTCGAATATCGTGCTTTTAATTAGGCCTTCGACCGGAAGTCCTATTGATAAGGCAAATTTTGCGGAACGCGTTCCCAGGGCGTTAAGGAACGGCGAATTCAGAAGTTTGAAGATACGGTGTTTTTCCCTTAGCTCGGCGTCGGACTTGTCTTCAAAGGCAGTTGCGGTGTCTTGAAAGTCCAGCATGAAGTCGCTCATAAAGGGGAAAGTCTACCACAGAGCACACGGAGAGCACAGAGGGAAAAATGTGGCCAATTCAGTGTCAGAATTGTACCGAGGTCGCTTTTCTCGTATCATTTCTTTTTCCTTAGAGCCCTTTTGTGGGCTCTGTGGTGAATCGATTTTATGAGCAAAGCACTTCCGAAAAGATCGGAGAATTATTCCGAATGGTACAACGAGATCGTTAAGCGGGCCGACCTGGCCGAAAATTCTGCGGTCCGCGGTTGTATGGTCATTAAACCCTACGGCTACGCGATCTGGGAAAAAATGCAGCGTGCGTTGGACGACATGTTCAAGGCAACCGGGCACCAGAACGCTTACTTTCCCTTGTTCGTGCCGAAATCGTTTCTCGAAAAAGAAGAAGAGCACGCCGAGGGTTTTGCGAAAGAGTGCGCGGTCGTGACGCATTACCGTTTAAAAGCAAACCCGGACGGCAAGGGGCTGGTTGTCGATCCGAACGCGAAGCTGGAAGAAGAATTGATCATCCGCCCGACATCGGAAACGGTGATCTGGAACGCGTACAAGGGCTGGATTCAGTCGTGGCGCGATCTGCCGCTTTTGATAAATCAGTGGGCGAACGTCGTTAGGTGGGAAATGCGCACTCGAATCTTTCTGCGCACGGCCGAGTTTCTCTGGCAGGAAGGCCACACTGCCCACGCAACCGAAGAGGAAGCGATCGACGAAACGCATCAGATGCTGGGCGTTTATGCCGAATTTGCCGAAAGCTGGATGGCGATGCCTGTGATTCAGGGTGTTAAAACTCCGGGCGAGCGGTTTGCGGGTGCGGAAGATACTTTTTGCATTGAGGCGTTGATGCAGGACGGTAAAGCTCTTCAGGCCGGGACATCGCATTTTTTAGGGCAGAATTTTGCCCGTTCGTTCGACGTGCAATTTGTCAATAAAGAAAATCAGCTCGAATACGCGTGGGCCACAAGCTGGGGAGTTTCGACCCGGTTGATGGGTGCGTTGATAATGGCCCACTCTGACGACAACGGCCTTGTGCTGCCGCCAAAACTGGCGCCGATTCAGGTTGTCATCGTGCCGATATATAAATCGCCGGAAGATCTGGCGAAGATCAGTGAAAAGATGGCGCCGATGATTGGCGAGTTAAAGGCGAAAGGAATCTCGGTGAAGTACGACGACAGTGACCATCAGCGATCAGGGTGGAAGTTTGCCGAATACGAGCTCCGCGGCGTACCGGTTCGCCTGGGCGTAGGAATGCGCGATATTGAGAACGGCACGGTCGAGGTAGCCCGGCGAGACACTTTGAGTAAAGAATCTCGCGGTGTCAATTTCGAATCGCCGGAAGAATTCGTCGTCGGCATTAAACTGCTGCTCGATGAAATCCAGGAAAATATCTTCAACAGGGCGATGAACTTCCGAGAGCAAAACACCTTCCTCATCGATACTTGGGACGATTTCAAAACCCAGATCGAAAAAGGCGGCTTCCTGATGGCCCACTGGGACGGCACCTCTGAAACCGAGGCCAAGATCAAGGAAGAAACAAAGGCCACAATCAGATGTATCCCGCTGTTATCGGCCGAGATGGCGGGTAAATGCGTTTATTCTGGAAAAGATTCGGCGAAGAGAGTCGTGTTTGCCAGGGCGTATTAATGTCAAGCTGCCCTCGCCACGACGGATTGCAATTTAATCGACAGAATGTTTGTCACGAAATAAACCCATGCTTTTGCAAAAATGGCTGGCAGTGTGACCATACTTGCGATGATACGGCGGCGTCCTGGGCGAAGGTGATGGCTGTTTCGCCGTCGGGAAAGCCTTCGTTTATGCGGTCGTGCATTGACTGGCCGGGTTCGGGTGTCCATGGTACACCGCCCATTCCGCCGTGGGTGCACATGAATGAGTAGGCGCTTGGGAAAACCGTCGGCGGGCTGTATCGCAGGCCGTCGTTTCCGAAACTTTCCCGCGACCGCGACCGAGGATTACGGATGACGTGATAAACGTATCCGACGTTGTTTGGGATCACGTCGGCATCGATATCGCCCTGTCGGTCGACGCAATCGAAGAGCATCATTGCCGCCACATTAAGGCTGGGCCGGCGTCGCTGGAGACGAGCCGCCAGGGCAACTACTCCGGCGGCACCGCGGCTGTAACCTGTCAACAGAATCGGATCTCGAACGCCGGCGGTCAGCCGTTCCTCGATAAACTGAAGGCCGCCGGCAATCGCTTCCAGCATGCCGCCTCCGAATCTGACCGGACCGCGAAAGTAGGCACGGTTAATGCCCTGATTGCGACAGAGCCGGCTGACAAAGCTGTGTGCAAATGCCTGGTCGTATTCCCTGTCGCGTTCCCTACCTGGAAAAATAGCGCCGCCCGTGCCGTCTATTCCTACTACGATTGCCATGATTTTTCGTGCGCCTGGAGTGTAAACGAGAATACAACACGTTCGCCTGCTAATCAATCCACTTCCTTCGTACCTTCAAAAAAGTTCAGGATTTAAGACTTTTCCACACTTTCGGGCGTCTAAACATTGTGATCCAAATGGTTTCACATGTATTGCGAAGCAATTTTTGGAGTATTATGGGCGGTAATTAGACGGTTTTTTTAGCGATTGGATGTTTATCAATCTGTCCGATGAACAATTGGTCGAACTGGCGGTTTCTGAGGAGCCGGAAGCGTTCGGCGAGATCGTAAAAAGGTGGGAGCGAAAGATTTTCGCCCTGTGCTTCGGTATGCTCGGGCGCGAAGACGATGCCCGCGATGCGGCCCAGGAGACGTTTATTGCGGCCTACCGCAATTTGTCGAAGTTCAGGGGCGAGGCCAAAGTTTCATCATGGCTGCACAGGATAGCGGTAAACCAGTGTTTGACAACAAAACGGCGTGCGAAAACGCGGTCGGAGGATTTTCTCGACGAAGAAAAGCACGAAGAAGAGCGGTACTTCGTCGCACCGGAAAAAGGTTCGCCTTCGCGTACGACCGAGGCGAAGGAGCGGCTGACGCTGGTCAGACAGGCCGTGACCTCGCTTCCGTCGGAACTGCGTCAGATCGTGGTGATGAAGGAATTTGAGGATATGACGTTTCAGGAAATTTCCGAAACGCTCGAAGTGCCTTTGAGCACAGTGAAGAGCCGTCTGTACACGGCATTAAAACAGTTAAAGATGAAGCTCGAGCGCGTGCCGCTGGAGATTGCGTGATATTGAGATGAAAGGCGAAACGAACATAAAATCAGGATCGTGCTCGTTCTCGGCAGAACTCGTTGCATATTTGTACAACGAGATGACTGCCGCGGAACGTGACGGTTTTGAAACGCATCTGGCCGATTGTTATTCGTGCACAGACGAACTGGCCGACCTGTCGTTCGCGCGACTGGACGTTTACGAATGGCACCGCGACGAGTTTGCCGAAATGCCCACACCGCGAATCGTCATTCCTTATCACGAGACAGCACAGGCTTCGTGGCTCGATGCGGTCCGCGCGTTTTTTGCTTCACCGGCACAATGGGCTGCGGCCGGCGGGGCGTTTGCGGTTGCCGCGATCGTTTTCGGTGTTTGGGTATATTCTCCGTCCGGTGGTGAGGTAGTTAAAAACGTTCCGGCACCGACGCCCGCGATCGAGAAAGCAAAACCGGCCGATCCGGCTGGGGCTCAGGCAGATGCCGTGGTTAAAGATCAGAAGGTCTCGGGTGATGTTGATCCGACGCCCACAACGGCAAAAGCTGAAGAACCGAAGCTAATTAAGACCAGTTTGCCGAGAGAGGCCAAACCGAGTCCGCAGCGGGCCGTTAAAGGTCAGCGTGCGGTACAGCCGCGGCGTGATTCGGCTCCGAGGCTGAACGATTTTGAAGATGAAGACGACGATACACTTCGATTGGGTGATCTGCTTGCCGAAGTGGATACGCGCGATTGACGATGAGGTTAGAAATGTTTAGATCAAAATTCCCCAAGCTCATAGTTTTTGCTTTTGCGGTCGTCGCCGGTTTATCGATGACTGCGTTTTCGCAGAATGACCCGCCGGTCGAGCCGCCGCAAAACGCACGATTCGCAAAGCCCGCGGGCCAGCCTGGTCCGCGTCCGAATTTGCTTCAGGAACTCGGTCTGACGCGCGAGCAGATACAGGCCGTTCGCCGCATCAATCAGGAGCGAAAACCCGTCGAACAAGCCGCCCGCAAAAGATTTCAGGATGCGAACCGATCGCTGAATATGGCGATCTATTCGGACAATGTTGACGAAGCCGATTTTCAGGCAAAGCTTTCCGAGTTTCAATCCGCCCAAGCAGAAATGGCGCGGATAAAATTCGCCAACGAGCTTGCCGTCCGGCGCGTTTTGACGCCCGACCAATTGGTAAAGTTTCGCGACCTGCGTCAGCGTTTTGCCGACATTCGCGAAAACCGGCAAAATCGGCCTGTCGATCCGCCCGCCCGCCGCGCACTCCAGCGTTTTCGACGCGGAAACCAGCCGCCGGTGAATTGACACGGCAAAACAGGTTCCTAAGCAATGAGACTGTCTGAAAAGTCATTGGTCGCTCCAGCGGAGCCAAATGTATGTAGAAAATCGGCAATAGAAATCACTAAAGCTCCGTAGGAGCGACACGTTATACTCGACAAATGAAGAACGTGCCGCTCCTACGGAGCTTTGCTGCATTTGTTATCTGAAACCTACAAACATTCCGCTCCAAACAGAGCTTAAATCAATCTGACTTTTCGGACCTCCTCGTTCTGGGTGCCCGTATCCGTATCGGACAGAAACGGGATTTTGAGCTTACCTGCTTGTTTGTCGAATCCGCCTGATTCGTTGTAACCTTTTTCAAATCAAACTTTTCGCACGTATGGTTCCGATCGGCGAATGAATCCAGTCACAAAATTTCTGTTCGAGCTTCAGGAAGTCGGCCTGCTTTTGTGGGGTGTATTGACGGGTTTATTTCGGAAGCCGAGATATTTGGACGAGGTAATTAAACAAATGGACCTGATCGGCGTTGGGTCGCTGCCGATTGTGCTTCTTACAGGTTTTTTTACCGGTGGCGTATTGATTTTGCAGACCTTTCCGACGCTGCAGTATTACGGAATTCACAGCGAGGCGGGACGGTCGGTAGCTGTTTCGCTGATTCGCGAGCTTGGTCCTGTTTTGACGGCGTTGATGGTTTCGGGACGGATCGGGTCGGCGATCTCGGCCGAGTTGGGGTCGATGGTCGTGTCACAGCAGATCGACGCAATGCGGGCACTCGGCACCGATCCGGTCAAGAAGCTGGTTGCGCCGCGTGTGATCGCTCTGATCGTAATGCTGCCGCTGCTTACCGTCGCTGCCGACATTTTTGGGATTATCGGCGGCGGCGTGATTGCCTCTTACATCTTCGATCAGGACCAGAACGTTTTCATCACGTCGGTTCGAAACGGTATCACGTCTAACGATCTGATTGGCGGACTAATCAAGCCGTTCTTTTTTGGAATGGTTATCGGCGGTATTTCCTGTCACAAGGGTTTATCAACCACTGGCGGCACGGTTGGCGTCGGCCTGTCGACCATTAACGCTGTCGTGTTGTCGTCTATCTGGGTGATCATTTTCGACTTTTTCCTGGCGAAAGCGATCCAGTCTATTCTCGGGGTAGGAATCATCTAGCAAATGCAACCCACGATCTCGTCTGAAAAGGATTTGCGCGGACCGTTGGTAAACCCCGACCAGGTTGAGCTGCGCGATCTTGATGAGGCGGTCGATGAGCCGGATCGCGTCGTTCCCGGCATTGAGTTTCGTGATGTCTACCTTTCTTTCGACGACCGGCAGATTCTTAACGGCATCAGCTTTACCGTTCGCCGTGGCGAGACGAAGCTAATCCTTGGCCGCAGCGGCGGCGGTAAATCGACGATCATTCGCTTGATCCTGGGCCTTTTAAAACCGGACGCCGGTCAAATATTGATCGATGGTGAGGACATTACACCGTACACTGAACAGGAAATGATGCCGGTCCGACAGAAGATCGGCATGGTGTTCCAGGAAGGAGCTTTGTTCGATTCGCTGTCGGTTTACGAAAACGTCGCCTACCGGTTGCGCGAACAGGGCGTGGACGAAGACGAGATCGGACAGGAAGTGCGTCGAATGCTTCAGTTCGTTGCTCTTGAAGACGCGATTGAAAAAATGCCGATCGAACTGTCCGGCGGTATGCGTCGGCGTGTGGGAATTGCACGGGCATTGATCGGCGATCCGCAGATCGTACTGTTCGACGAACCGACGGCCGGCCTTGACCCTCCGACTGCACGCACGATCTGCGAACTTGCGATCAAGCTGCGCGACCTTCAGGACGTGTCTTCGATCTTCGTCACGCATGAGATGAACAACTTGAGATACTTGTCTTCGGAGTATGCGGTTATCGACGAACAAGGCCATGTCGTGTTCGAAAAAGAGGGCGAAAAGCTTTGTTTGATCAATACGGAAGTGATAATGTTGCGGGATGGAGAGATAGTTTTCAGCGGCTCCGACGAACAGCTCCAATCATGCCGTGATCCTTATATTCAACGGTTTATTCACGGCAAATAGTCTATGGTCGAAACAAAAAAAACGCTCACATTCAGCAAGGTCAGGGTCGGGATTTTTATTCTTTTCGGACTTGCAGTGCTTGCGTTTTTGGTCTTAAATTCGACCGGTGATTTTAATCCGTTCGAGAAAAAGCTAAAGCTTAAAGCCCGCTTTGCGGCGGCCGACGGGTTGCGCGAAGGCTCAGAGGTCCAGCTTGCCGGCGTTCGCATAGGCAAGGTGGAACGCGTCGACCTGCTGCCGCCGGACAGCCCGGAAGATTTTAAGGTCGAAGCGATCATGGCAATCGATCCAGAGTTGAACGGCAAGCCGATCACCGAGCGTATTCGTACCGATTCGAACGCACAGCTAATCGCAACATCGCTGCTTGCGAACGATAAAACGATCAACATCACTCCTGGAACTGCAAAAGGTTCGCCGGTTCAGGAAAATGCCGTGCTTGAATCTCGCGTCGCTATTTCGATTAATCAACTCACTCAAACCGGTAACGAGCTGCTCGAACAAATAAACAAGATCGCAGTTCCCGCTAACGAAATTCTCAACAAAGCGAATCAAGGAGACGGTACGCTCGGGCGGATCATTAACGACGAATCGCTCTACAGAAACCTGGATGCGACGATCGGTGAGATGCAGGCTACGCTGAACAAGGTAAACAAAGGCGACGGAACGGCCGGAAAGCTGGT
>CADEEU010000173.1 GCA_902826385.1 uncultured Acidobacteriota bacterium
CGTCAAACGAAAGGAGATCGAAGAAGCGGAAAGGGCGGAGCTGGCCAGGGTTTCTGAGGCGGAGTTTTAGCCGCGGAGAAAAGCGAATTTACGCGGATAAGTCCGAATGCGTCTGCATACTGTCCGACCTTGTGGCAGAATAGCTGGTATGCCGGTTGTAAGAAAAAGAGAAATTGAAAACCTGGAACAAATGAGCGGCGAAGAGCTGCAGGCGTTTATCGACACGCTCCCGGCTGGACCGGACACGATCAGCGGACTGCTGGATTTCATCGAGGATGAACTTTACGAAAACGAATGCAATCACAGTCTGCAATTCGCCATGCGATTTATGATGGAGAATCGGCTGAATTTTGGGAAGATTACCAGTTGGCTAAACGAAAACGGCGGCTACTGCGACTGCAAGGCGATGGAGCAAATCGCCCCGAAATGGCGGGCAAAATTTGGAGATGATTAGTCGCGAGTGCTCTCAACTAAAGTAGAGATTTCAAGTATCGACCCGTATGCGACTCTTGAATTTTCGACACTGCCTCGGGCGTTCCTGTCGCTATCACCTTTCCGCCGCCGACTCCGCCGTCGGGGCCGAGATCGATCACATAGTCGGCCGTTTTTATAACGTCGAGATTGTGTTCGATGACGACCAGGCTTGAACCGCTATCGATGAGCGCCCGGAAGGCTGTGAGCAGTTTGTTCACATCTTCGAAATGCAGGCCGGTTGTCGGTTCATCAAAAATGAAAAGCGTTTTTGACTGGGTTTTTTGTGAAAGGTGCGATGCAAGTTTTACGCGTTGTGCTTCGCCGCCGCTTAGGGTTGTCGCGGATTGTCCGAGACGAAGGTAACCGAGGCCGACATCTTCCAGAGCCTTTAGTCGCGTGACCAGTTTTTTTGTGTCCTTGAAAAACAGAATTGCCTCACGAACCGTCATCTGCAGAACGTCGTGGATGCTCTTGCCCTTGTACTTGATGTTCAGAATATCTTCCCGAAAACGCGTGCCGCGACAGTCTTCGCACGTGAGTTCAACATCGGCGAGGAACTGCATCTCGACGGTAACCGTGCCGCTGCCCTGGCATATTTCGCAGCGTCCGCCGGGAACGTTGAACGAAAAATGCGACGAGTTGAAACCTTTCGTCTTCGCCCCGTTTGTCGAGGCGAACAGATCTCGGATGGCGTCGTAGGATTTTATGTACGTGACCGGATTCGACCGAGGCGTGCGGCCGATCGGGGACTGATCGACGAGCACGATGTCGTCGATCTTTTCGACGCCGCGTATGTCCTGAAACAAACCGACATTCGATTGCCATTCGCCGCGTTTTTTCTTGATGCCGGCGTAGAGAACGTCGTGCACAAGTGTGGATTTGCCCGAACCCGAGACGCCGGTAATACAAACCAGCATTTCAAGCGGGATATCGACCGAAACGTTTCGCAGATTGTGTTCACGAGCACCGACAACCTCGATCTTGTCTTTCACCGGCCGTCGTTTTTGCGGGACCTTGATCTCGGATTCGCCGCGAAGATAACGGGCCGTCAGAGATTTTTTGGCTTTCAGCAGATTGCCGAACGTCCCCTGGTAAACCAGCTCGCCGCCCAGTTCGCCGGCAAAAGGCCCGATGTCGATGATGTGATCGGCCGCACGCATCGTGTCTTCGTCATGTTCAACCACCACCAGCGTATTGCCGATGTCGCGAAGATTTTCAAGGATCTTGATCAGCCGTGCGTTATCGCGCGGATGAAGGCCGATACTCGGTTCGTCCAGAACATACAGAGTGCCGACGAGCAGCGAGCCGAGATTTGTCGCGAGTTGGATTCGCTGTGCCTCGCCGCCCGAAAGGGTCGATGCAATTCGGTCGAGTGTGAGATATTCAAGGCCGACTTCGACCAGGAATTTCAGCCGACGTTCGATCTCCAGCAGAACTTTTTCAGCGACCTTTTTGCGTTCCTCGTTTAGCTCCAACTCAGCGAAGAATTCTTGGGCATCGGCGATTGACATCGCGACGATCTCAGGCAGTGACAGGCGGCCGATCTTTACATCGCGCGCAGCCTGCCGCAAGCGTCCGCCGTGACAGTCGGGACATTTCGTGTAACCTCGATATTTCGCCAGGAAGACGCGCACGTGCAGCTTGTACTTCTTTGTCTCCAGCCACTTGAAAAATCCCGAAACACCGCGCCAGCCTTCGTCGCCGGTGATTATGTTGTTCTGCTCGAAATCAGCCAGATCGGCGAAGGGCGTTTTCACGTCGATGCCCGCGTGCTGTGCGTACTTCAGCAGCTCTTTCTGCGCCCAATCATGCTGTGGCCGAGTGAAAGGATCGATAGCTCCTTCTTTGAGCGACTTCAGCGGATTCGGTATGACGAGCCCATAATCGACGCCGATAGTATTGCCGAAACCCTGACAGGTCGGACACGCTCCGTAGGGAGAATTGAAACTGAAAAGCTGCGGTTCGGGCTCATCGTAGCGAGTACCGTCATATTTACAAACGTACGAATCGGAGAACTTCAAGTCGGAACCACCTGCGGTAGCGGGTGGCTGAGCTTCCGCTTTCGATTTTTTAGAAGCCTTACGTGGCAGATCTGAACCGGTCGCTACCGCAGGCGTTTCTGCCAACTTGATCACGGCCGAATGTGCTTCGCGGAAACAGATCTCGAGCGAGTCAACCAGCCGCTGCCGCGTGTCGGCGGAAGAAGAAAGACGGTCGATCAGAACGTAAGTTTCATTGAAATCGTCAAACGGATAATCTTCCGGCCTGCTCAGCTCGATCGTCTTCCCATCACGATACAACCTAGAGAAGCCCTGCTGCAGCAGGAGAAGAAGAAACGCTCCCGTACTCATGCTTTGGGACGCCGTTTTCGACTTTGCTTTTACTTTGCCTTTTTGCGCTTTCGGTTCGAGGTGCTCCTGTACAGGAAAAAGGACATAGAAACGAGAGCCTTCAGCTAAGGTCTCAAGCACTTCGTCAGCGGCAGATTCAGGAGAATCTTTTTTCACTTCACGGCCGCAAACGTGGCAAAACGTTTGTCCCGCACGAGCGTAGAGCAGCCGCAGATAATCGTAAAGCTCTGTTTGTGTTGCTACGGTCGACCGCGGATTCTTGCTTGAATTTTTTTGCCTGATCGCGATCGCCGGAGCCAGGCCGGTAATCTCATCCACGTCGGGCTTGTCCATCCGCTCAAGAAATTGGCGAGCGTATGCCGACAGCGATTCGACATAGCGCCGCTGGCCTTCTGCATAGATGGTATCGAACGCCAGGCTAGATTTGCCCGAGCCGGAAACACCAGTAACGACCGTCAATTTATTGTGCGGAAGTGACACCGAGATGTTTTTCAGGTTGTGAACGCGGGCCCCGCGTATCTCGATGCCTTCTTCCTTTGTTTGAACAGCTCGCATAGGCCAAAATCCGACGTTAGGGTCAAAACTAAAGTTTAACAAATCGATACTGCTCCACAAAACCGGAATAATTCTCGCGGCCAGCGGCATTCTTTTATTATGAAATTCGTTCTGATTATCGTTATCTCCGCCGCATTAGGGGTGGCCGCAATTTGCTCCGTGCAGAGCACAAAAACCGAAAGCTCTTCAGGTCCGGAAGTTGCCCAGCCTGATCAAACATCAGCAGTTCCAATGGCCGAACGGCAGCCCGTGTTGGTTGAACTTTTCACGTCCGAAGGCTGTTCAAGCTGCCCTCCGGCAGATTAAGCAGCTTGCGTTTCTAGAGGCAAATCAACCGGTAAACGGCGCTGAAATCATAACGCTTGCTTTTCATGTGGATTACTGGAACAGGCTCGGCTGGAAAGACGAGTTTTCTTCGCCCACATTCAGCGAGAGACAAAATCAATATGTGCAGCGCATGGGGCTTTCCTCGAGCTACACGCCGCAAATGGTGGTAGACGGCCAGGCGGAGTTTGTCGGAAGCGACGCCGCACGGGCGGCCGAGGCGATAACAGAAGCCGCGAACGGAACAAAATCGAAAACAGAGATCAACATTTCCGGGGCAACCGCAAGCATAAATCTATCGGATATTGCGACCCGCAACGCTGCAACCGTATATTTGGCGATTGCTGAGGACGATCTGACGACCGACGTAAAAGCCGGCGAAAACGGCGGACGCAAGCTTTCGCATATTTCTGTCGTGAGAAAATTTGACGCTGTCGGCCAGATCGGATCGGATCAAAAACAGTTTTCAGTCTCCGTTCCTTTTTCGCTGCAGCCTGAGTGGAAGAGGCCGAGTTTGAAGATCATTGTTTTTGCTCAGGAAAACAAAAGCGGTCGTGTGATTGCCATCGGAAGTACAAAATTATGAAAGCAGGTAATCTGCGTCAGGCGAGCGCCATTCCGTGAAACTCTGATATTCTTGGAGTTGTATGAAGTTCGTTCTATTTGTTATTTCATCGGCCCTGGTGCTTTTAACTTTATCTTGTACCCAAGACAAACCCGCGAATCAGGCTTCTAATCAACAGGCTAAACCGCCGGGAACCAGAGAACCGGTTTTGGTCGAGCTGTTTACGTCCGAAGGCTGCGGTAATTGTCCTCCGGCGGACCGGCAGTTGGCATTTCTCGAAACCCAGCAGCCAGTTGCGGGAGCTGATGTCATCACGCTCGGTTATCACGTCGATTACTTTAATGACCGCGGCTGGAAAGACCCTTATTCGTCGGCCGAATACACAAAGCGGCAAAACTCGTACTCAATGCGACTTAAGGCCGAATCGATCTACACGCCTCAAATGATCGTGGATGGTGCGACGCAGTTTATCGGCAGTGATGCCGCCAAGGCGAACGGCGCCATCACAAAAGCCGCAGTGCCGAATAAGCCGGATATTTCCGTCAGCATAAACGGGCAGAGCGCGGACGTTCGCATTACCGGATTTGGCCCGCACACTGTTGCAACGGCTGTATTGGCCACTGCCGAAGACGGGTTGGTAAGCGACGTGAATGCGGGCAACAACAAGGGCAAGAAACTGCCGCACATCTCAGTAGTACGCGACCTGAAGCCGTTTGGGAAGGTTCCGGAAAAGGCCACCGAATTTTCCGGCTCGGTCGAGCTTCCGTCCGATCCTAAATGGAAAAAAGAAAACGTGAAGCACGTCGTTTATGTTCAGGAAGACATGAGCGGAAGGATAATCGCTGTCGGAAGAGTGAAGCCGTAGAACAGCCTTTCCGGGTTTGTTCACGTTGGGTGATCCGGCCGTCGGTGATAGCGGCGACAGGCTGTAAAGCCTTTCGTATTTTTACCAGCGCAGATCGTAGTTCGAAAAATTATCCCGCCAAGCGTCGGATTCGTTTGCGAGAAGAAAAGGAATAGTGCCGTCATAGGCTATTGCAAGGCCCGCATCGCGTTTTACGCGGTAGTTGTAACCGGTCGGCGAAGCGACGGAAAGTGAAATAAATTCCTCGGTCTTTCGCGCAACGACAGCGAAACGCCAATCCTTTCGCGACCGCACGAGCAGCCTGAATCCGACAGGGAATTCACCAAGTGTTATTTGAGTTTCGGCAGGTTCCACGATTTTCGGTACCGTTGGTGATCGGTTTCGGTCAACTGGACAAGATACGGATTCTTTATCGGGTCGGCCCATTCCAGAATTCGCTTTAGGTCGTCGCGTTTCATCGCGGTGCAGCCTAAAGTTCCGGTGGTCGCGTCTTTCCAAACGTGCAGAAAAATGCAGGACCCGTCCGCGGGCTTGACCGGATACGAATTGTGGGCTACGAACATTCCCAGATCGTACTCCGGCCCCACTTCGAGCATTTTTTCCGAGCTTTTCCAGTCAAAGGCACCAACCTTCAAGCGGTCAACCAGCTTGTTGTAATGGTTCGATGAAACGTCATCCACACATTCGCTGTAATTCTCAAGTTTTGTATACGACAGCTTAACCTCGCCAGGTTTGTCCGGGCGGCCAAAGGCGGATGGGAGCGGAAACATACCGGCGGGCGATTTGCCGTCACCTTCTTTTTTGAAATCCAAAACACTTTCCGGTGCCGAATCCTTGCTCCAGGCCAGTCCGCTGCGGCCTATTACGACGGGAAACTCATCGCCGACGCTTTTCCATTTCGATTTCGACGATTTTCGTTCGTAAAGCCGGGCGACGCCCTGAACGGCGACCGCATCTTTCGTACTCACAACAACCGCCTGGAGCGATTCCGCGAACGGTATTTTTACCGCCGGCGGCTGCGGGGTTTTGATCTGAGCAAGTACCGGAAGGTTGAACAAGGTGATAAGAGAAATCAAAAAGATACGTTTCATCGCTTGATCAAAGAGGGTTGGTGTTTGAAAGTCGCCAACGGGGACTAAACATAAACCCCAGGAAAGGCGGTAGTTTGATTTCTGCTCCTGAAGGGGAGCAACATTAGCCCGGTTATTTCGTCACCTACAGTGACGAATATCGAATCTCTCGGTAATCCTAGGGTTCCATTCGCGGACGCTCATTTGCACCCTAGGCTTTAATATTTGTCGCCGTTGGCGACGAGATAAATTTTCCGGTTCGCGACGCTGATCAATCCTCAAAAACGGTGTCGGTCGCGTTCGTCGCACGTGCCCGATTGATGGCGTAGACGCGAAGGCCGATGGAGATCATGGCGATCGAGACGCCCATCCAAATAAATACCCAGACTATCGAAGGAATGCCGGTTGCGGCGGCCATGTTGGCGGCGTCGGACTGAGTGCTGGTCATTGCCGAAAGGAAAAAGAGGTTGAGCAGATCAAACACCGCATTGGCTAGACATTGAACGGCGATGAAGGCCAACGCGAAATTTGCCCATTTGAGGCTGGCAAATCGGGCGATTGCCGCAAGGCCGAGAGTCAGGACCGTTCCCGAAAACACCGTAAAGACTATGCTGCCAAACGTAACATTAGCTAGAAAATTCCAAAACGGGGCGAGGATGCCGAAGATCACCGTCATCACGCCTACGAAGCCAGCAGACGCATAGAGAGCGGTCCGCGACGACATTCCATAACGCATCCAAACCAGCAAAGCCGCCCCAAATGCGGTGGTTCCGACGTAACCCGCGCTCGATATCAGCAACTGCGAAAACCAGCCCGAGCTTTGCGACCAAACCACCCCGCTGCCGTCATAGGCGACCGACAGGCTTTGCACCGAATTGCCCGTAAGCAGTGTGGCCAAAACGTGCGATCCTTCGTGGACGAACGTGGCGAAAATACGAATTGGGTACGTTAGATAACCGATCAGCGGTATGTACCCGGAAAGAAACCAAAGAGCAAGGCTGACTACGGTCGCAACCAGTAAAAGATAAATCTGCGGACGTGCATCTTCGGCTACTTTGAATTTCATAATTTTGCTACCTCGCTGATCACACAATATTTAACGTCTATTCTACCCGAAAGTTCGTAAAGAACGAAGAAAAATCAACTTTCCCCTGCATGTGGATTTCCAGTGCCCGGCACATTCTGCCGCTGTTTATTGATTTTCAATTAAAAGATCACGACGTACGATTTAAAGTTTTACCCCGTGCCGCGGCATAGGATCTTACCGGCTGTAATCGGTTTTTCCGCCCGTTTTTGATTCAAGACGAATGTCCGTTATGACGATATCTTTTTGCACCGCTTTGCACATGTCGTAAATGGTTAGGGCGGCAATGGTTACGGCAGTTAAGGCTTCCATTTCGACGCCGGTTTGCGAGGCGGTTTTGGCCGTCGCGGTCAGGTGGATGCCGTAGTCGGTGATCTCGGCCGTCA
>CADEEU010000174.1 GCA_902826385.1 uncultured Acidobacteriota bacterium
CGTAATGGACGCCAACGGTCGCGGGCTTTACAAAGCGGTGGTTTCAATGACGGACGCGGGCGGGAATACTCGCACGGCATTGACCAACCCTTTTGGCTATTACCGTTTCTTCAACGTTCAGGCCGGCGAGGCCTATATAATATCAGTCAGCAAGAAACGCTTTCAGTTCGAATCGCGACTAGTCTCGGTTAGCGACGAGTTTACCGATTTGGACTTCACGCCGCTGCCCTAGCTTGCGAAGTTCGGTATTTTACTCAGTACTTCAAACGGCTTTGAATCCCTGCTTTTATTTCGGATAATCTTACGGAATGGGAAAAGCGGGTACGATACGGGCTGTGGTGCCGTCGTTTGCGGTTACGGGCGGTGAAATTTCCGTCGAATGCGAAGGGTTTCAGGTCGATCCGGGCGGCGAGTACGGCGCCTATGTGAATGGGTTGGCGGGGCGCATCGTGGCGGCGTCGGCGACGAGGGTGCTTGTTATCGTGCCGGATTGCTCGCCGGGCGAAGCTTACGTTCATCTGGAAAGCGGCGGCGACGAATCGCCCACGTTCGACATTGTCATCGGTGAAAAAATTGCCGACGACATGCACATCGTCTCAAACCCCGCTGTCGATCCGTCGGACGACGCGATTATCGTGACGCGTTCCGGCTCGCGCGGACAGCAGCTTCCGAACACCATCTACCGCATCGAAAAAGACGGCTATATCGACGAGCTGCCCGACCCGATTTTGAATCCGTCCGGCATCGCGTTCGGCACGGACGGCAACATGTACGTCACCAACCGTGCCGCCGGCGAAGTCTACGTCGTCAGCCCGAGCGGGATAAATCCTATATTCGCGACCGGTTTGGGTATCGCTACAGGCGTGGCGTTCGACGCGGATGGAATAATGTTTGTGGGTGACCGGTCGGGCAACATCTTCCGCGTTCCGGAGTTCGGCACCGTCGAGGAATTCGCGACGCTCGAACCGTCCGTCGCGGCGTATCATCTCGCGTTCGGCCCGGACGGACGACTCTACGTTTCCGCTCCCGGCCTGGCCAGCCACGACGCAATCTACGCCATCGACAAAAACGCCAAGGTCGAAAAATTCGCCATCGGCTTCGGCCGCCCGCAAGGCCTCGCCTTCGACCGCCAGGGCAACCTCTACGCCGCCGCCTGCCACCAGGGCCGACACGGCATCTTCCGCATCTCCCCCGACGGCCTAACCATCGAACAATTCCTGGCCGGCCCCAACATAATAGGCCTCTGCTTCACCCGCGAAGGAAACATGATCGCCGCCTCCAACGACGCGGTTTTTTCCATCAAGACCGATATCCACGGAACGTTGCTTTGAGATTGGAAGGAATTTCAATTTGTTTTTGCCGAAAAAGCAAGTGCATCGGTCGAGATATCGGTGAGTGGATAGAGGCTGGTGACAGCGTTGGCCTAATCACCGACGGCCGTTTTTCCGGCCCTGAAGGCAAAACATCGACCTGCTTCCCGCTTCGATGCCGTCTTCGACTCGATCCGCCACGACGCCGACTTCCTAGCCCTAACCAAACACGCCGACGGAATGCTCCCATGCCCATGTCCCAAGACAGGCATCGCCAATGCGCATGGAGCATTAAACGCCCGCGACACACGGGCTCCCTAATTCGTGCGAGTACTCGGTTAAAATTGCTTGACATTCGGTTTGCGATCGGTCTATCCTCGTAGTGTTCCAGTTCTGAAATGTCCAAACTTTTGCAAGGAGTCCACCCGACTTGCATTCTAATTCTTAGGAAAAACTGTTCAGGTTCGTGACCTCAGTATTGGGGAAGAGGAGAACAGAGATGAAGGCTGCTTTATTCTTCGTCATCATGGCTTTCAGCGCCAACGCACTTCAAAATGGCTGCGGAAGGACTGATAACGTCAATCGGTCATCCACAAATCAAAATTCCCATGTCGTTTCTACCGCCGAACCGCCTACTGTGAGTCCGACAGTGCAAAATGCTAGAGACGGCATATCTGCGGAAGAAGATAGAAGACTCAATAGATTTAAGGAACTATGTAAACATGCTCCGGTAGGAAATGCAAAGGCAGACCCGATCAATGGGACCGCTCCGTTGGAAGTTACTTTCGATGGGAGCGCGTCCTATGATCCCGACGGAACAAAGATCATTAAATGGGAATGGCATTTCGAAAACGGGCAAACTAAAGAAGGAAGACTAGTTACTTACACGTTCAAAAACTCTGGAGAATACGGGGTCATTTTGTATGTTACGGACTCGCAGGGTCACAAAACGTTGGATTGTAGTGACGGGGTAACCGACATAAACATTGAAGTGACAGATGCTAAGAATGACCGTGTGGTCTCAAATCAGACAGAAAAATTAGTAAGGACGAATTAACTTTAAGGAGAAAAATGAAGACTACCCACGCGACTGACTGCCGGAAATCTTTTCGCCGCAAGTTTAGAAATACAGCCGTAGGCGGTACGACAATCTTTGCTTTAGTGACGTGTGCCGCGCTCGCTCCTTCGTGGGCAATCGTTGAGGGTATTGGAACACGTAATAAGAAATCCTCATCGATTAAGTCGAAAAAAGAATCAACCAAGCTAGTCGCCGATCAAGAAATAAACACAACTCTCGCCATAAAACGCAACGTCGGAAATTTCAAAAAGGGATTCGCCGGAGAAAGCTCCGTTTCGGCCGTTTCAAACAGTCCGTTTTACAAGCTTGATGTTATAGCTAAGCAAGGCAGCCAGGGAATCTCGAGCATTTTTTTAGGCTCGACCCTTAACGGTAATGGTTCGGTTTTGTTTGCCGGAAGAAATGTAGATGGCAGTAGTGTTTTTATAGGAGATTCCATTAATGCGCCTCAACCGATAGTAGTGCCAGTATTTTCCGGAGCTTTTTACGGCGGAACAGTACAATTGAACGATAATGATAGATCAATTTCTTGGTTGAGTGCTAATTCAACGCAGTCGCTCATAGTCAGAGACGGCTTAAACCAAAGCGTAGCGCCTTTGGTTGCAACCAACGGAGCAAAGGCTCAAGATCGCTTTGACCAAGTCGATGCTGCGGGAAGCGTAAACAAATTCGGGTGGCCCGTTTTTAGCGGGGTACGGAATAATTTGCTCACTTTGGCCAGCGGTTACAGATTTGGCTACACATTCCTAAAACAATATTCGTCCGGACTCGGCGGCACGCTGAGACCAATGGTGTCCGATAACGGCGTAGTTGTAGTTCGCGAGATCGATACCGGTCAGGTTCAGAGAATTGTTCTCTTCAACTACGGTTTGACAGGCGTGTCAACAATAATCGCGGATGGCACCCGTTTCAATAACGTCGGAACGAGTCCGGGGGTCAGCGATGACGGGAAGATTGTGGTGTTTCAAGGCGACCTGAAGGCTGACAGCGGGAGTACGAGCTATAACAGCTTTTACGGGACGACGTCTGGTCCGGGAATCTTTGCCAGTATCGATCTCGGCACTGGAGCCCGAAAATTAGTTCGGCTGGCGGGCATTCAATCCGAAGATCAATCTCAGCCGGGCATACGTAACGGCATTTGTGAGGCAAGCGAGATTTGCATTGCCGATGAACTTGGTTATACCGGAAGTTCAACCGGCTCCGGGAACCCTATTAAGCTGTTTGATTTCGATACGACCACCAGAGTTGGCGTCGTACGGCAGGACTTGGGAACCCTCGGGTTGACGGGCGACAGTTTTGTGACTGCATTTGTAGGCACGCCAAACGACGCAAGCCCTTCAGCACTTTTCTCAAATCAAACCGGACTTTGGACAGTTCGGACGGATATAAAGACATTGCCTGACGGCAGTCTTAGTTATATTGTCGGAAAGGCAAAACCGGTCATACAGCTTAATGACACGATTGACGGATCGGTTGTATCGGACATCGCCGTTTACGACCCGATCTCTAACGCAACTAACGACGATCTGAAAGCACCGAGAGTTGCGAGTCCCGGAGACCACCGGGTCGCTTTCTGGGTGAATACAAATTCCGGGCCGATGATGGTGCGCGGAACATTTTTTGATTCCGACGAAGACGGCCTGCCTGATCATTGGGAACAAAACGGCGTAACTATCGGCGGAAAGTTTATCAATCTTCCGGCCATGGGCGCCAGTGCTCGACGCCGCGATATTTTCGTTCAAGCAAATTGGTTTGATCCAGGAAGCGGTATTGTGTTTAAGCCTCGCTTGAGCGCCCTGCGGAAAGTGATTGATGCATTCAAAAATGCTCCATTCAATAATCCCGACGGAACAACGGGAATCAATATTCATATCGATGCTGGGCCTAATAGCGTGATGAATCCCCAAACCGATGCAAAATGGAACACATTGTCCCGTGCCGGTTCTTTCCCATATATTCAGCCACCGCTACTGTTTGGAGACTTTTATCCAGGTACACCGCGTTACGATTGGAAGGATTTTGATATCCTTAAATTTATCAACCCAAACGGCCAAAGTCCGCAGACGGAGTCCTTCTTTCAAAGCGGACGGGCAGCAATTTTTAGGCTCGCACTGTTTGTAGATAAGTGGGCCGGCCAAAACAATTCGGGTCTAAGTCGTTCGATTCCTGCTACGGATTTTATGGTTTCACTCGGAACCAGCTTTACTGCTCAGCAACGCGGCACAATCGCCCAGGGCAGCACGTTTATGC
Source organism: uncultured Acidobacteriota bacterium (assembly GCA_902826385.1). Lineage (GTDB taxonomy): Bacteria > Acidobacteriota > Blastocatellia > Pyrinomonadales > Pyrinomonadaceae > OLB17. The sequence continues at coordinate 4,639 of CADEEU010000174.1, forward strand.
ATGAGCTCGGACACAACTTAAATTTGCGACATGGGGGAAACGATAATGTGAATTGGAAGCCGAATTACATCAGTATTATGAATTACAGATTTCAACTCGGGGGATTGATAAAATCTGACAATTCTCCTGAAATTAACTACTCTGTCGACGCCCTCAACATGTTAACTGAAACTAATTTGGATGAAAGCGTTGGGATTGGTGACCCCAGTCATAGAACTGCTTGGTTTGGTCCGGCTCCGGCTTGTTCCGTACAGAAGTCGACCCAAACGAGTATTGACTGGAATGTAAACAGCACTCCTAACGAAATCGGAGTTTCGGCTGATATCAATGGTGACAGCCCAAGCGGCTGCGATCCGCTTGGCTCGGTAAGCGTTTTAAAAGGACACAATGACTGGCTAGCCGTAAACCTGAGCGCAAACGGGGCGTTAGGCGGTAACGGAGCCGGCTCATCGGGAAATCCGGGTATTGATGTAAGTTCCGAGCGAACAGTCCAGCAGATCATTGCCGCAACCCCACCTGACCTTATGCTACGTCAAGGTTGTGAACCGGTAGATGAAACTACTCTTACTATTTCCGGTTCGCAGGCGCCCGTTACCGTGAATTTCGATGCAAGTGCCTCTACTGCACCTTGCGGAAATATCGTCAGTTACTCCTGGAACTTTGGCGATGGCACAAATGGAACCGGGGCGCAGACTTCCCATATCTATTCCAATCAGGGTGCTTATCAGGCCTCGTTGACATTGGTTGACAGCGACGGAAACACCACCTTGATACCATCCAAATATCAGATCGCCGTAACGAACAATTATTCGATCTCAGGTCAAATAAAAGACGAAAGTGGAAACGGCTTGAGCGGTGTTTCGGTAAATCTGAGCGGGGGACAAAGTACTTCGGTTCAAACGAACGCGACCGGAAATTATAGTTTCGCAAACGTGATTTCGGGAGAATCATATACCGTCTCACCGGTAAAGCAAGGATACCGATTTACACCTTCAAATCGAGTGTATAATAATTTGAGCAGCAGCCAAACGGCCGATTTTAATGCAGTTTTGGGCAGTACACCACCAAGAGTAACGACATCAGACTTTGACCGCGATGGGAGATCGGATTTGTCGGTTGTTCGTCCGTCGGATAACAAGTGGTATTTGCAGCAATCCCAGCTTGGGTACACGTTTGAGGAGTGGGGCGTCGCGGGCGACCTGCTTACTCCGGCGGATTTTGACGGGGATGGGCGAACAGAACTCGGCATTTTTAGGCCTTCAACGGGAGAGTGGTACACCTTCAATGTAACCACGCGAGCTTTTACCGTTATTGCGTGGGGACAGAGCGGTGATCTCCCTGTTCCGGCGGACCGTGATGGCGACGGCAAAGCCGATTACGTCTTGTTCCGGCCATCGACCTCGACGTGGTACATCAAATACTCTGACGATTTGTCATTTACGTCAACCCAGTTCGGAGCCACCGGCGACAAGCCAGTGATAGGTGATTTTGACGGGAATCGCCAGTCCGACATTGCTGTCTGGCGGCCGTCTAACGGCACTTGGTTCGTGCAGCATCCGACTTTGGGATTCATTTCTCGCGGGTGGGGTGAGAACGGGGACAAATCTGTCCCCGCGGACTACGACGGCGACGGAAAAACGGATATCGCGGTCTTCCGACCGTCCAACTTTACGTGGTACATGATCACGTCCAGCGGCCCGAGCTACACATTTATGACATTTGGAGCGGCGGGCGATCTGCCGGTTCAGGCGGACTATGACGGCGACGGCAGAACTGACATCGCGGTATTCAGGCCGTCGAACGCAACATGGTATTCGATAACGTCCCTGGGATATTCCTTTTACCAGTTCGGAGCAACCGGCGACCGGCCGATCCCGGCCGACTACGACGGCGACGGACGGGCTGATTTGGCCGTTTTCAGGAACGGCGTGTGGTACGTTCTCGGCACGTTTGGTCCGACTTACAATGTCACCAATTTCGGCCAAGCGGGCGACGTTCCGGTTGCGGCCGGTTATATAGCCGAGTAAAAGTAGCCATACAAACGTAAAAATCCCGTCAGTGTTTGAAAGCACTGACGGGTTTCTTATTTGCGGAGGAAACGGAGGAAGCTCGGCCCCAAGACGAACATCCTCACGGACAGGTCATCTGTAAAGATGATTCAGTGTTAATTACGGTTTCGGCGTTGTTGCCGGCTGTGCCGCCGGAAGGACCGGGGTGACTGGCAGCGGCGTCGGATCGGAATTCGACGACGGGTTGCCAAGCGGTACCGGCTGAACTACGGTAGCCGAAGGCCTGACGCCCGAAGTTCCCGAAGCCGAACCATAATCGGCACGAATGATACGCGGCGTGATAAAGAACAGGATCTCGATCGTGTCACGCGAAACGCCTTTACGCTTGAACAGGTGTCCGAAGATAGGAATTCTCGAAAGGCCCGGCGTACGGTCGACGTTTTCACGTTCGTCGTCGAAAAGAACTCCGCCGACGACCGTCGTTCCGCCATCCGGAACTGTTACCTGCGTCTCCATCGATTGGCTGCTGATGGACGGTGCGACGCCCGGGACGACTTCAGGAATGCTGGCGTTTTCAGCCAAAACTTCCAAAACTACGGTTCCGACATCCGTGATCTGAGGCGTTACCTCAAGCATAAGCGGAACGTCTACATAGGTCGTTGTTGCGACAGCGGACCCCGTTGCGGCACCACCCGGCTGGATGGTAGTAACAGGAATCTGTGTCTTGCTTTCGACCTTTGCCTTGCGATTGTTTAGGGCTGTAACGCGAGGTGTTGCGATGGTCTTAGCCTGATTTTTCTGCTCACCGGCAGTGATCAAAGCGTTGATTTGCGCGGTTCCAAAAATTCCGGTAGTCAAACCGATAGCTGTGTTAATGACCTGGGCGCCAAGGCTGCTTCCCGACCCGACTCCCGGCGTCGGCAATCCTGGTGTTCCCGGTACTCCGAAAGTTCCCGGCAAGGTGCCGCCCACGGCACCAGCGCCACGCGGGCCGGTT
>CADEEU010000175.1 GCA_902826385.1 uncultured Acidobacteriota bacterium
AACGTCCTTCTCGTCCTCGTTGATTTGATAGCTGTCCGCGATGGTCATCAGGGCCGTCGTTGAGAAACCGGCGACGGCGAACGTACCTTCCCGCGAGGGAATCTCGGCGATGACTCCGTTAATGGGAGCAACTACGACGGATTTGTCCCGCTGATCACGCTGGCCGCGAAGTACCGCCGCCTGCTGATCGGCTCGGGACTGGCTGGAATTCACGTTAATTCCGGCGGTATCGACCGCCCGTCTTGCATCGCGGACCGAAACCTGCTGTTGGGCCAGCCTCGCCTGAGAATCCCTGACAGCGATCCGCTGTGATTCCAATCTCGCTTTAGCCGTATCCAAAGAAGCCCTGGCATTCTCGACCCGGTCGCGAGCTTCGTCAAATGATTGCCGAGATATAACTTCGCTTTCCAGTAACTGTTCGTTCCGCTTCAATTCTCGCTGCGCCGCATTCACCTCGACCTGGGCCCGATCCACTTCCGTTTGGGCCGTGATCACTCCCTGGCGTGCGGAGTCTATCGCAACCTGCGACTGGTTCAGCGCCTGCTGGGCCTGAGCGAGATTGTTCTGGGCGGCGGAAACCTGGGACTGCGAAGAGCGAACATCGTCCTGAGCTGACTGATAAGCCGCAAGCTGTGCATCGGTTCTCGATTCAAGCTGATTGGGGTCGAGCCGCACAAGCACCTCGCCTTTCTCGACAACGTCACCTTCTTTTTTCGTGATCTCTTCGATCCGGCCCTCCACCTCGCTGGTGAGATTCATGAACTGAATCGGCCGGACTTCGCCGGATGAGGTCACGGTCGATTTCAGCTCAGGCCTGGATTCGACCTTAACTACCGTTACTTCCGGCGTGTCCTTTCGGGTGGCGAAAATACTCGCGATAATGACGATCAGCAAAAGAGCACCGATCGATGAACCAATAATTATCTTCTTTTTACGGCTAAGTGCCATACTGAATTATCCTCTGATGTCGGCGTCGAAAAAATCGGACAAAGTCGCGTGTTTTTAGATTGATTTCCCGCGTCAAGCCGTTATTACGACACCGCTGTTTTTGAAGTTTCAAAAAAGTGCCTTGCTAAGACAAAAGAGTAACGCTTTGTTGATGTTATGTCGATTTTCGAGTGCCGGTTGAAGCATTTACGAATTACAAATAAACAGGTACACTACACCTAGTTCGTTTGAACTGTTTTGATACGGCTCGGTTAGAGCCTATCCCTAAAAGAATAATGATCAGATGCCAGACGTGCTCTAAGGATAATCCGGACGAGTCGCGCTTTTGTGATGAATGCGGGACGAAGCTGGAAACCGTTCCAATAGCGCCCTCAGAATCGAACGGAAATCCATCCGGCAATCTGGCCCGTGCCGAGATCGTGAATTCGGGATCAAAAGCAGCTCAGGTAACGTCCGTCGGCATTCCTCCCATCATTGAAAAACCTTTTGAATTTCCGGAGCAGGGCGAACAGGTAGAGCCCAGCTCAAGTAAAGGAGCTCACGCGCGCTTGATAATCGAACGCGGTGACTCGGCCAATACCGAGTTCCAGCTTTGTACGGAAGAGTCGTACATCGGACGCTGGGACGCCGACAACGGGATTTTCCCGGACGTCGACCTCGACGCCCATGATCCGGACGCGAAGGTGTCGCGAAAACATGCGAGGATCACCTACCGCGGCAATATTCACATGATCGAAGATCTAGGCTCCACAAACGGAACCTTCCTGAATCGCGGCCGCAGGCTTTTGCCCGGAAGTCCTCAAGTGTTGACCGAGGGCGATGAGATCATAGTCGGAAAAACATTTCTTCGTTTTCACATTATTCGTTGATCGAGGTTCATAACTGCATTGGACGCAAACAATTCCACAATCTGTCATGAGTGCGGCTCGTCGGTAGCAGAGGCTGAAGCGTTCTGTCCCTATTGCGGTATTAGCCTACACGCCGCTGAGCCGTTTCCCGAGGTTGACGAATCGATGGAGAGTACCATCATGATGCCGATGCCGGCCGCGGATGCGCCTGTCGAAGAAAAAGCCGTCGATTCAAATCCGACGGATGAAAGCTCTTCAGATCTCCCGTCGCCATCAGGTAGCCTGGATGCCGTTTCCGAAGAGTTGTCGAATTTCGACGACATTCCCGAACCTGCGATATTGTCTGACTTCAGCAGGACCGAAGGCAGCATACCGACCTCGACCTCGGAATATTCGGCGGAAGAGATAGTGCAGGAGATCGAGCCTGAAGCCCTGGCCGATGAGCAGCCGGCGCTGAACGAACCGGAATCAAAGATAAAATCGCCGGTGGATTCGACGCCGCCCGAGATCATTGCCGTGGAAGCTGAAGATGTCCAGTCTCTTGCGGTCGAGTCGGAACCCTTACTTGAAGAGCGTTTAGAGCCGGCAGATGAGGAAAAATCTAGAATGGCAGCCGCGGCCGGTGACCATCCGCCGCACGAAACGCCGCAACCGCCGGCCAACGTAGAAAGTATCAGTAAGCCGCTCGACGACCTGAGCCCTTACGACAGCTATCAGTCACAGTCGATGTTCGATTCAGTTCGGATAATGGAGCCGGGTGGTGCCGAAAGGACGGATTTTGCCGAAACTCAAATCCATCCGGACAGTGCACGTCTAGGCCAGCCAAAGTTAGACTCTACGGACTCCGCTCCTCCGGTATCGGCCGAAGTGGTTTCCTCGACCTCTCACAACATCGGGATCGTCGACACGGACGGAAAGAAAACCGCAAAACTCAAACCACTCTCCGAAGGAACGATCCTGAACGGACGGTACGAGATAATCCGCAAGATCGGCGGAGGCGGCATGGGCGCCGTTTATCTTGCGAGTGACAATAACCTTGGCGGCGTGCTTCGGGCGGTCAAAGAAATGGTGCAGACGCACATCGAGGAAGAACAGCAGGAGAAAGCGATCAACGACTTCAAACGTGAATCGATGATCCTGTCCTCGCTCGATCACGTATCGATCCCGACCATCTACGATTATTTCTACGACGAGAAAGAAAGCCGCTTTTACCTTGTAATGAAGTACATTTCGGGCGGCGATCTTTCCGCCCGGCTGCGTTCCGCTCCTGAAGGCCGGATCGACGAAAAGAGCGTCTGCGAATGGGCGGTCCAAATCATCGATGTTCTGGACTATCTGCATAATCAGCCCTCGACCATAGTCTATCGCGATCTAAAACCGTCGAACATAATGATCGACGGCAATTCAGGACGCGCAATGTTGATCGATTTCGGCATCGCTCGGTCCATCAGTCAAAAAGAAGAAAAAGGTGTCACCGCGGTCGGCACGATGGGCTACGCTCCGCCAGAACTGTTCAGCGGAAATGTCGAACCGAGATCTGACATTTATAGCCTTGGCTCGACGATGTTCCATTTGCTGACCGGGGCCGATCCGCAGAGCAATCCTCTGTTGATCTTCGATTTTCAAAAAAATCCGCGGCCGCGCCAGATCAATCCTCAGTTGTCGGATCAGGTTGAGCGGCTGATCATGAAGGCGGTTCAATACAACGCCGACGAGCGATTCAAGTCTGCCGCCGAGATGCGCAATGTACTTGATGAGCACCTGATAAAGTTAAAAGGCGGCATCGTCACTTACGGCGTCAGCGAAGTTCCGGCTTCTGTGAGCCTGGCGAACCAGAGCGTTTTTTGCGGCTTTTGCGGTCAACGCATCGTTGCAACCGATATGTTCTGCGCTTTTTGCGGAGCGAAACAGCCGATCGCACAGCATGGCGTTCATGCTGAGATCTATTCTCAGGCGGCGTGGACGGCAAAGCTGGTAATCGAGGGCACAAGCGAATTGGCTGCTCCGGCGTTCTCGCTGCAAAAAGACGATAACCTGCTTGGCCGGCGTGACCCGATGTCCAACATATTTCCCGAAGTCGATCTTTCGAAATACGACCCGCAGACAAAGATCTCGCGTCGGCACGCGCGCATTTGGCGAGATGGAAATAACTTCCTTGTAGAAGACCTTGGCTCTTCCAACGGCACGGTACTTTCCCGCTCTGCGGCGGAATCATTCAGGCTTCCGCCGAAACAACCGCAGGTCCTGTCGGCGGGAGACCGGCTTCGGCTTGGTGACGCGACGCTTCATTTTATCATTGGCTAAATCGGCGAAATATGACTTCACAGGCGGGCACTGCGGTTACCAGAACGACCAGAAATCCCCAGATAATTGTTAATTTCGAACCGGAGCGAGTTGCGGCGCCGTTCTTTCTTCGCTGCGGTGCGGCGTTAATCGACTACATACTTGTTCTTATTGCTCCGGTCGCAATGATGCTGCTTGGCCGCTACTTTGGGAATGACGGTGCCCGGTTAGTTGGCGGAAGTCTTAACGACACCGGGTGGCTGATAGCGGTGCTGGTCGGTTCGGCTAATTTTATTCTCTTGCCAATTTTTAGCGGCCAGTCGATCGGCAAGGCCGTCGCGGGTATTAAGGTCGTCGGTATTGATGGAAACCAGGCCGGGCCGACCAGAATAGTCCTTCGCCAACTGCTCGGTTACGGCTTAACACTGGGAAGCCTCGGGCTAGGTTTTCTTTTTTCGGTTATCAACCGCTCGGGAAGATCGCTTCACGACTATTTGTTCGGAACCGTTGTCATTTTTGCCCAGAGGAAGTACAAATAAAGTTTCGGTATGCCCCAGTTGATCTTCAAAAACGCGGATCAGATCGCTGAAATTGTGCCTCTTTCGCGACTTCGAACCACGATCGGCCGCTCGGCCCGAAGCGACGTTTGTATACCCGATGCGTTTGCGTCAAGGCTTCATGCAGAGGTCCGCAAAGAGGGAGACGGTTACTGGCTTCAGGATCTTGGCTCTGCTAACGGAACCCGCTATAACGGCTCGGCCGTCAAATCTTCGATACCCCTAACATCCGGCGGCGAGATCCAGATCGGTGAAACGACCATTGTTTTCGATGATGAAAAGCCCGCAAGCTTATCGTCGGCCACGCTGATCGCAGACGGTACCGAAGCTCTGGACCCATCGAAAACAATTTCATTTCAGCATCGGCGAATTCCGACAACCGAGCTTTTGCAGGGACAGTTTTCGTCTCGCACGGAGTTGCTCGGCCTTATCAGCAAGGTAGGCGTTGCTCTGCTTTCTGCAAGCGGATTGGATGAAACGCTGAACCAGGTGGCGTCCTTGGTATTCGAAGCCGTCCCTGCCGAACGCTGCGTGATAATGCTTCGTGACGAGGACAATCCCGGTGCAATGAGCATCAGGGTCGCCCGAATTCGCGGCAAGGAAGAGATAATCGAAGAAGTTCGCGTTAGCCGCACCGTGATGGATGAGGTGCTCAAAAACGGCAAATCGGTACTTACTGCCGACGCACAGCACGATCCTCGATTCGCAAGCCAGACGATAGCCTTGTCCGGTATTCGCTCTGTACTGGCCGTGCCGCTTAGCGTTGACGAACGGAATATCTTCGGCCTGATCTACGCGGATTCACCGACGTATGAGGCAACTTTCTCAGAGGAGCATCTCAACATTCTGACCACGCTGGCTTCCGTCGCGTCTATTCGTGTTGAGAACGCAACGCTGTTGGAAGAACGGCTTGAACGTGAGCGGATGGAAAGGGAACTTGAGCTTGCGACCGAGATCCAGCAGCGTTTTCAACCGTCCGGGCCGCCCGAATTGCCCGGATACGAGTTTCAGGGAATTTCGTTTTCGTGTTACGAGATCGGCGGCGATTATTACGATTTTATCGAACGTGACGACGGCAGAATGCTGATCGCACTCGGCGACGTGTCGGGTAAGGGAACGGCGGCGGCACTTCTCATGTCCAGCCTTCACGCCGCAATCCACGCGCAGGTTTCCGCTAAAAGTTCACTGCTTGAAACGGTCACTTCGGTAAATCGATACCTGGCGGAAAACACGCCGGCAAATCGTTTCGTCACGCTGTTTGCCGCCGAGCTTGATCCATCGAATGGTTCGCTAAAATACATCAACGCCGGTCACAACCCTCCTCTTATCGGTCGCGTCGGCGGTGCGATCGAACAATTGTCGTCCGGCGGGTTCCCATTGGGCATCATGCCGACGGCCGAATTCGAAATGGGTGAAATGCTGTTGCAGCCCGGCGAATCGCTGGTGATTTACTCCGATGGTGTTTCCGAAGCAAATAACCTTAACGGCGACGAGTTCGGCCTGGAACGCTTGTCGACGGTTATTAAGAACAATCTGCAGGCATCCGCGGCGGGGCTTCGGGACAAGGTAGAATCGTCACTGTCGGCCTTCACTCAAACTGCTCCTGCCAATGACGACATTACTTTGGTAATCGTTAAGCGCGTTTAGTTTCCAGCCAGCTTTTTATAAAGTCACGCTTTTGCCCTTATCAGCGTCGCCTCCGCATTTTTTCGCAGTGTGCTTGCGAGCATGTGGTCCATTAAAACACCCCGCGTGCGGCCAAAGCTTTGACTCGACGACCTACATTAAAAGCAAAAGACAGCGATGCGAACGATGGGCCGAATGTGAATATTACGCAATGCGATCTGGAACGCGGAATTCAGCTCAACTCCAGTTCTCAAACTTACGTGGTCACGCCATTCGCGCCGGCAACAATAGTGTTTAGTATTGTTGACCAATCCCGTCGCCTACGGTACAATTTTGCTGGTAGATAATCCCGGTCTACTCCTCCATGCCTTTCCGACCAACTAAAATAAGTCTTGTTTACTTTGTTGTATTTACCCTTCTTCTTGTTGGGTTGATACCGCTTTTGCTGACGGGCTGGTCTCTGTCCGGCCGCAGTGCGAGCGAGTTGCGGGCAGTCGAGAACCGTTATCAGATACAGCTGGTCCAGGAAAAAGCCAGACAAATCGAGATGTTCGGTCAGAAATATGGCGATCTCGTCAAAAGTCTTTCAAACGCTCTTGAACTGTCTAACAGTCTCGAAGTCCTTAAAGCGCCGCAGACCGAGCAAAAGCTGAGCGACACGCTCCAAAAAGACCAAAACCTGCTGGCTATCTATCTCCGGCCGGTCGGTGCCGAGTCCTTGTCCCTTTACCGTCCCGGTGCAATCGCCAAAAACGAGCTTGAAGCCATAGCTTCCGACGCACTTGAAGCTTCGGCCGCGCAGAATCTTTTCATGGGCCCGCCCAGAAGATCGGAATCAAGCGGCGAGTCAGTAATGGCAATGGTTTCACAGGTTAATGTGGACAACCGCTCGATAGCTTCCGTGGTGGCGATCGTATCGCTGCGCGAGATCTCGAGAAACATAGTCGGAGCGTCGAACCAAACGGAAGAACAGATGTGGACAGCCGGGCTCCCGATAATCTTCGTCGTAAATCAATCCGGCAAAGCTATTTTTCATCCGGATCCGGGTCTGGTTGATTCTCAAAAATCTCTCTCCGATCTAAAGATCGTCGATGAATGGCAGCAATCTAACCGGCAGATACAATCCGGTTTAGTGCCATTCACGGCCGAGTTCGGCGGAAACGCTTACGACATGATCGGCGCCTATTCGACGGTCAGATTCGGCACCAGCTCAACCTTTGGCGTGATAACGATGCAGGACGAACGAAAGGCCCTTGCTTCGGTTGGCGAAATGCGTTCGCAAACGTGGATGATCAGCCTTGCGTTTGCTTTTTTTGCAATGCTGATTGGTCTTATCGCGGCCAGAATGCTGGCT
>CADEEU010000176.1 GCA_902826385.1 uncultured Acidobacteriota bacterium
TGGGAAGTGCCAAGGTCGTATCTCAAATCGATGAGTAGATCAGTGGGAATGCCTGAGACTTCGGTTGTGAGCTTCCCATTGTCTTGCTCAAGAATGAAAGTGATCTCGTTTTTCATTTTCGTTTGGAAGTCTGTTTTGACTCCAATTTGATGAAATACTCTTGCTTTTTAGTTTCAACGGAGGGGGCACCTAAGATCTCCTTCAGCTGTCGTGCAGCCTTCTCGCACGCAGTCCCTTGATACCCTATTATCTCGGTTTCGCATGTTCCCCGTTCGGTATCGATCTTGAATTCAACTTCGGGCATTGTCGGTATCCTCCTTAGTATTTGATTCTTATTTTGAGAGTTTTTCCGATTCGTTCCTTGATAAGCGTGCCACCGAGCTTCTTGGCCATCTTTCTTGCCGCTGCTTCGTGATAGCTGTTCTGAAGCCGGATCACAAAGTCCTTCCCTAAGTGGTGATTCAGGTCCATATCGTCGATGACGGCAACATAGCCTTTTGACGTTTTCCGGAAGCCGATATCTCCTAAAAGCGATCGTCCACGTACTTGGCGACGCCTGATTACGACGTCGGCTGTTTGTGGATCCCGCTTATCCCATCCTTCGAGAGGAATGTCAGTTCCTATTGTCGGAGATGCGAACCCGCATTCGGCCAAGGCTTCGAGGAGCAACTCGCGATTCGGGAATGACTGGGATTCAAAGGTCATGTATTTACTCATTAAAATTCTCCGTTCTTAGAGTTCATAGATCCGATCGGTGCGGTTTCCGGCTAGCCCGGTATTCTCGATTCGTGATCCAACGCCTTTGATATTGTTCCGAGCCCATTTGCGGATCTCTTCGATCTTCTCGCTCATCATCTGGGCGGTTGGTGTAATAGTCTCTATGGCTTTAACAATGTCGCGGGTCTCCGCCTGTCGGTCGCCGTCGATGAAGGCTTCAAGGACTCCATCTTTTACTGCACCTTCTATTTCCGCGCCCGAAAAGTCCTTGCTTTTTTCTACAAGCTTTTCGAGGTCGAACTGTTCGGCGTCGAGTGCCCTTTTCTTGAGGTGAACCCGAAAGATTTCCTTGCGGTCCTCTGTCTCCGGGAGATCGACAAAATGTATATAGGAGAACCGTCCGATCCTGAACTGTTCGGATTCAAGTTCGCGAACATCGTTGGCTGTCGCAAAAACGAGAACATCCTTGTTGTCCTGCATCCAGTTGAGAAGATAGGAGATGGTTCGCGCCGTTTCGCCGCCGTCGGTCTTGTTCGACGATTTCATTCCGGAGACGGCCTTCTCGAATTCGCTTATACCCAGGATGCCCTTGATCGTTCCGGCGATCGATAACGCCCGCTTTATCGACATTGCCGAGGAACCGATCACGCCTCCGCCCTCACCCATGATTGAACCGAAGTCGAGATCAAGCAGAGCCCGATTCGTAATGCTTGAAGCGACACGTTTACAGAGATCCTTTCCGCATCCAGGAAGCCCGACAAGCAGTATCCCTTTGCACGGTTCGACGTGTCGCGCCTTCGCTCTCGGACTGAAAGTGTATGCTGCACGTTCGAGGATTGCTCGAAGCGATTGGTAGCCGCCTAAGTTGCTTGCCGGTTCAGGATGAACATAGGTAAGCGAACCGCTGCCGCGGATTACGTTCTTCTTTTCCTCAAGGATGACATTGATCGAGTCTTGATTTAGACCGTTACAACTGATGACTGCCTTTGCGACCACATTGCTAATCTCAACCGCTGTTAGACCAAGGAGAGACTGCTGCAATGCGTCTTGGGTCTCCTTGGTAAGGCTAATGTCGAGGCCGTTAGACCTCAGGTTCTCGAACTGAAGTTCGATCGAGTCTTCGATCTCCGACTCCCTCGGAAGGTCGAGTTCTATCTGCGTTACTTCCTTTTCAAGTGTTTTGAGTTCCGGGAAATTCGGTCCTACAAAGAGAACTGTGGCTTTCGTCGATTTCAGCTTCCAGGCGATCTCACGAAGCCTTCGAACAAGCAGCGGGTCTTCTTGCCCAAACGGCGAGATATAGGGTGCGTAGTCACAAAGCAGGAAAATACCTGTCTTCTGCTCGCTGATAAAGCCAAGAAGACTTTCGGGATCTTCGGTATCGCCGATCGTTTGAGGCGAGCTAAGCAGTCCCTCTTTCGGATCGACTACCTTCTGAAGGCCGCTTGGACGACTCCAAAAGTAGAGAGACTTTTCCTTATGCCGCTCCTGAAAGACGAGATCGACCAACGCCTCTCTTACGCGGTCTTCTTCGAAGGTATTGATAGCGATAAGCGGATATCGGGCCCTGATCCTGATATCAAGCTCATGTAGAAACTTCCGGATGCTGTCAGCACCGGTTTCTAATTCAGACATTATTTGTTTACTGGAAAGTGTTTAAGAAACGGATTGTGTGACAAGACGCCCGTTATGGCCATTTCGTCCATTGTTGCCGGTCGGTTTAGCTGCCTCGGTCATTCTCTCGACCTTCTGCATTTCTTCTCTTGATGCGATGCCGTTGTCGATCTTGAACCCTAGATTTGCTAAAGCCCTGCCGACAGCACTTGTTTCACCGTTTTCGATAAACGATGTTGTGTTCACATATCCCTGGCCACGGATCTCGAAGGCATGGCCGGTAGAACTGGGTTCTGCATCATCTCTGCTCCGATACGCACCGGCTTTTATACACACGAAACCGCTGTCTTCGTTTAGCCTTATGATCTCGGTAACGATCCGACCGTCCGGATACTTCTCATAGAACTCTGCTATGCGCGTATGAACCGGAATGTATTTGCTCAGGTCGAAGTTTGCCATTTAGTGGACCTCGTACAACTTTGGTCTAGAGTTCGAGAGCGGTTAGGCGGTCTTCATCAAGTAGCTTCTTTGAATGAACGGACGTCATTCTCAAAAGATCGCTTAGGGCAGTTCGCATCTCTTCTGGCGAACGCTGCTTCGCTTCCCGGCCTGCGGCCGTTTGCAATTGTTCGAGAACGTTTTCGAGAGATGTATCTCCCGTGAAATTCATAAGTTGATACCATTCGCACATCTGGCGAGCCCGTTTCGCTAATGAACCCGATACAAACTTCGCATCCTTCATTCGTTCCGCCATTTCAGAAGCAGATTCAAAAATGTTCGCCGTTATCTGTGCGAAGCCTTCCTTTATCGGAGAAACGGCCTCTTCGGCTTCACGCTGGGCGGCCTCGATCTTCATGTTCCGGATTCGTTCCTTTACCTCGCGTTCTCGGGCAGTCTCGTTCGAAGCCTCATCGACCCTGATCTGCTCGATTCTTCGCCTCGAATCCAGTTCAAGTTCGAGAGATGTGCGTTCAGCATCAATTCTTGCTGTTTGAAGTGAAAGCGTTTTGGCGAGATTTCGCTCCGCGATCATCTCCGAACCAAGGACAATCACTTTCGGCCTCATGGTTATCACAAGACCGTCGCGGATCATTTCAGGTGTTGGCACCATCCCGATCGCCTGGGCCGCAACCGCGTTGATAAATTCGGCTCGGTCAAATGGCTCATCAGTAGTTGCCAAAAATCGATCGGCTGAATCCTCGGCAAGTTTATTGAAACTGTCCTGTAGAACCGCAAGGAGATCGTCGTACTTTTCGAGCACCTCGGCCTTTGATTTTGCAAGGGTTTCACAGGCTTTCAGATATGCCTGCTCAAACTGTTCGAATGCGGTCCATGGGATCCATTTGTATTCGCTCGTCCCCCAGACGGTTTCGCATAGAGTGAATCGGAAGCCGAATTTCGTCAGAGCTTGATGTGCCTGAGCCGCGCCACGCATCAGTTTGTTTCTGTAGACGTCCGGCAGTAAGCCTGCCCGGGGCGGACTAACGCGAACGGCCGCGTTTTCGGGGAGTTTTACTCCAAGAGTCTTCCATTCCAGTTGCCGTACTAAAGAACCAAACCCTCGGCAGTCGATGTTTATGAAAATCCCCTCGCTTTCAAGCGTGGAGAGATCGAACGGCAGCGATTCGACTTCGTTGACACCAATCTCAAGTTCTGTGGCAGCTCGTTCCTTTCTTGCATCGACACGACTAAGTACATCGCGAACCAGGTTCGACGGCGACAGACTTTCAACGGGAGGCGTCCTCTCGGGAAGTTCTAATTCCTGGGAAACACTACGAATATCGGAAATCTCTGGCGACAAGGGTTCATTGTCTGCTCGAGCTAACCCGTTCCGGCCAAAAATATTTTGTAAGACCGACGAGGCCAACGAGTTCGAATTTGAAACCCGAACTGGTTTGCCGGCAGCCGCGTTGTGTTGCAGAGTTTCCATCTTCACATTTTGCCCGCAGCCCTTTTTTTGCGTGCCCGATAAACCGAGCGCTAAGTACTGACGAGCAATGAACAATTTGATCTTGTTCGTTCGGTGGCTAATTCAACGTCGAAGGGAACGAAGATCGAAAACGTCAAGCGTTTGAATAGGAAGTTCCAGCATCCGAAGCCTTCTTCCCAACATCTGGAACCCGATTTCCTGCGTCTGACAACTCACGTCTAGCGTCGGGAAGTGATTTCCAAGCGTCTGGAAACTGTCTCCCGGCGTCTGGAAATGATTTCCCGGCGTCTCGAAACGACCTCCCGGCATCGGGAACGATACTTCCGGCGCCTGAAACTCTCTCAAAACGCCAGTTTTCGTTAATTCCCGAGCAAAACGGCAAATTTCCGGGGCATGTAAACTTTAAAATTCCTATAGATTCTGCTTATAATGTTGGCGATTACCGAAACCGTACAATCGTTATAAAACCCAATATTAAGGAGACTTTTTTACATGCCCAAGAGCTTGCAGGATTTATCCGACAGTGAACTTATCGACGTTGCGAATCAGTTGGTGGCCGCTTTGACGGCCGACCCGGCGGCGTATAACGTTACTCCGGCGCAGATCACGGCGCTCGGCACTTTGAGAAGCACCTTTGACGCGGATGTGACGGCACAGGTCGCCGCTCTTGCCGCATCGAAAGCCGCGACCGCAACCAAAGAAGGCAGCCGGGCTCCGCTGATCGCCGAGATGCGAACGCGACGCGACATGGCCAAAGCCGCCGGAGCCAGCGAAGCTCAGATGGCCGCGACGGCTCTGCCGTTCGGCGGCGAAAAGGTCCCGCCGACCGCGACCGTTCCCGCAGGTTCCGTCGATACGTCCGAACGCCTTCGCCACACCATCAATTGGACCGAAGCAACGACGCCCGACAACAAACGCCGGCCACGCGGCGCCATGGGCGCCGAGATCTACGTCAAGATCGACGGCCCGCCGCCAACCGACGAAAAACAGTGCACCTTCCTCACGGTAGATTCCGCCACGCCCTACGTCGCCCAATACGACGGCTCCGACGCCGGTAAAATGGCCCACTATATGATGCGCTGGCGAATGCGCGACGGCTCCACCGGCGCCTGGTCCGAAACCATCAGCGCCACCATTACGGGTTAATACAAAAAACGTCGTTGGCAATACGCCAAATCGAGCGTGTTACCAACGGCGTTGGTGTTAATCAATAGTTCGGCGTTTCTTGTTATCTTTGCGTTTTATGAATCCAAGTGCTATAAATAACAGACAATTCTCGGAGGAAAATTATGGTTAAATTTGCATTGTTGGCGACCCTGAAAGCCAAAACGGGCAAAGAGGCGGAAGTTGAACAGTTTTTGAAAAGCGCATTACCGCTCGTTGAAGCCGAACCCGACACGGCGCAATGGTATGCGATAAAATTTGACGATTCGACATTTGGGATTTTCGACACCTTTGCCGATGAAGCGGGACGCAACGCGCATTTAAACGGCAAAGTCGCCGCCGCGCTGATGGAAAAGGCAAGCGAACTTTTCGCGGAAGCACCAGACATTAAAAAGCTCGAAATACTAACGGCGAAGGTTGGCGACAGCACCAAAACGAAAGCAAGCAATAGTTAATTTGTTTGTGGACTGAAGCGACACGCCGAACAATTCAATGGACGTGAGGGCGAAACAGCGACTTTCTTATGAACGTCGTCTGTTTCCTTCACGTTTCGTGTATTCGGTTTCGCCCCACGCCATCTCAATCGTTAGACGGCTATGGCACATATTATTCGAGCCTTATCATGACACATCTCGTCGTTTCGGCATTTTTGATTCTTTCCTCTTACGAACTGCCGCCGCGACTTGATCGGGAGTGCAGTAAAGTGAACGCGATGTGCCGCTTTCGAGATCGAAATACGAAGCAAAACGTTTGAGCGATCTTGTAATGAACATTGCCATGATCATTTCGGCTATCTCGACGGCAGCCCGTTGGTTGATGTTGAGGCTCTGCTCTCCAATCCGTATTCTCTCCGTACAGGAAAGCCGCTCAGATATCTGACGCGTTGTCGCTTGTTCAGCTTCCAGAAGATCCGAATGAATCAATGACGGCGCCGGAAGCGAGCGGCAAATGCTTGATCCCGCAAAATGCTGTTCTGGCTTGATTCGTTTCGTGTTTGACCCGAGAAGCACCTGCCCGGATGATCTTCCGTTTCCCGCGTCGATCCACCATAGATTCGGAGCGTCCGATGAACCGTATCCTTTGAATTCATCCAGCGCCCGGTGGATATCCCGCCGGGCAAAATGGTTATCGACACATCCGACAATTACCGTTAAACTGCGGTAATCGTGACCAGATTGGCGTACGTGGATTTCCGGGTTAAAGGTTTCGCAAGAATAGGCTGTTTCAATACCCCATGCCAGCGCTATTCTTTCCGCAAGAGTTTGAGCTTTGTATCTTCCGATCTCAGCCGCACAAAAATTGCTTCGTGGAATATTTCCATTTTCGACCACATCAGGATCGACTATCAGCATCTCGACCGGCTTGTTTTGAAGCTGCTTCAACTCGAAGATCAGCCGGGCTATTGCCGGAACCACAAAAGAGCCAGTGCCCCCGGCACCGACAACGATGAACCGAAGGGTGTTGTATTCGACAGGCATTACAACTGCGGCCTGCGAGAAGCTGAGATCTATATCCATTACAACATCATCTGAAGCAAAGCTTCGACCTCATTCAGATCGACAACCCCGCTTGGCAGCTGGCCGATCCAGGAAAATGGAATCGGCATAAGGTGGTCGTAAATGCCGCAACGGAATCTGAACTTCGGCTTATCGTGGACGTCGATAATGATCCCGAAGATTCGGCACTTGCCTGATTCATCTCGATCATCAGCAGAACTGAACTGGTATGCCCCATTGGGGTGCGTATGAATCTCGATACAGGCCTCGGAGTATTCGGGCCGCCTATCATCTGCGATGGTTGAGGCGTATGTCCTGTCCCGGCTCGACGTACTCCATTGCCACGCGTATCGCGCGGTATCCCAGTAGATAAGATAAAGTTCTTCTCTAAAATTCTCCTTCGAGTTGGAGAACCGGGCGTGTAGGCATATCTCTTCCCAAATACGGGTTGGAACCTTCGGCTTATGCCATTTGATACCCACGAATACGGTTGGAAGGCCCTTTATCTCTCTGAGCACCAGAGGAATTGAAACCGTAAATTCCTCGCGCTGAGCCCTGAGAATCACTCCATTGCCGGCAAGGAGATACTCGTAGAGAATCGCGTCTACCGGTTCGAATTGCTCTTTTGCGATCCGATGGCC
>CADEEU010000177.1 GCA_902826385.1 uncultured Acidobacteriota bacterium
CTGTTGGAGATTGCTTTCGGCGGGATTTCGCCTTGGTCGTATACGACGGTCAAGCGGATAATAAAGTAGGTCATCGCGGCCGCAATGTTGTTGGACCGGCCGTCGATGAACGCTTCGGAAGCATACTGTTGTTCGATATCTTGAAAGAGCTCGGTGATTGATTTTTTGTCGGCAGGGCGCGGCGAGATTGCGGCCACCAGGTTGTCTTTGACACCCGAATTCAGGCTGGGCCTAAACGTCAATTCGGCCTCAACGTCCTCCGGCATCGGCGGAGTTGGGCGACTGATAGGAGGATTCCGGCGTACTACGGACGAGCCGGAGGAACTTACGGGCGCGCGAGTTGAACGTTTAACGGCGGCTGTCCGGTTTTCACTTTTTGGGGACAGTATTCGTCCCATCGCCTCGGCGTTCGGTCCCCGCCAGGCTCGGCCGATCGCTTCGCTCACTTCCGCCTTTCTTCCGGCTTCAATCTGTCCGGTCACGGAGACCATCGACGCGATGGCCCACAGAATAAATGCCGCCAAAAACCTGCTTGATCCGGAACGCATAAACTAGATTGCTCCTAATCTTTTGTCGCGGAAATTCTTTTGCCGTGGGAATTCGCTTTTCGCCTGGCCGGCTTGGCCGATTCTTTGTAACAAGCGATGCGTTTTGAAAGCGTGTTGCGATGAATACCCAGCGCGACGGCGGTTTTTGAAAGGTGATCGGAATGACGCGCCAGCGCCATCTGTATGTAGACCTTCTCAAATTCGGTTACGGCCTCATCAAGCAAAATCCTGCCATCGAGCAATTCGTTGATCATTTTTTCCATTCGATCGCGTAGCAGCATCGGAAGGTTCGAGTCCGTCTAGTTTTTAACGCGGATTTGGCGGATTTGGCAGATCAAGCCTGATTTTTTCAACTAAATAATTCGGCAGGTCGCGTGTTCGGAACCTACAATCCTACGTGGATAATTAATTGCCGAGAAGATCTAATCCATCCGTTTTATCCGCAAAATCAGCGTTTTAAGAAATTCTGTTATTTCCCAAGTCCGTTGCCGGTCAAAATGCGATAGGCGTCAAGATATCGTTCGGTCGTGGCCCGCGCGACGTCATCGGGGAGCGGCGGAGCGGGCGATTTTTTATCCCAATCGAGAGTTTCAAGATATTCGCGAACGAACTGCTTGTCAAAAGACGTCTGAGCGCGGCCGGGTTCGTAAGTTTCGGCCGACCAGAAACGCGACGAATCGGGCGTAAGGACCTCATCGATCAGCAGGATATTTCCGTCGGAATCCAGCCCGAACTCGAACTTAGTGTCCGCGATGATTATGCCGCGGGTTAGCGCATAATCGCTTGCGTCGGCGTAGATCTGTAGGCTCAGGGAACGAAGCTTTTCGGCAGCTTCTGTTCCGATGATCTCGGCGAACCTTTCCTCACTGATATTTTCGTCGTGTCCCTCGGCCGCTTTGGTCGCAGGCGTAAAAAGCGGCCCGGGAAGCCGGTCGCACTGACGCAGGCCGACCGGAAGTTCGTGCCCGCAGACAGAACCGGCGGCCTGATAATCCTTCCAGCCGGAGCCTTCCAGATAACCACGAACTACGCATTCGACGGGAAACACCTTAGTCCTTTTGACCAGAACCGACCGGTCGCGAAGCTCGGCGTGGCTTTTAACCACGGGCGGCATTCGGTCGAAATCGGCGTTGATCAGATGATGCGGCACGATGCTCTCCAGCCGTCCGAACCAGAAGGTTGAAAGTGCGGTCAAAATCTCGCCCTTTTGTTCGATCGGCGTCGGCAAAATGCAGTCAAAGGCCGAGAGACGGTCGGTGGCGACCAGTAAAAGACTATTGTCGTCTATCTCATAGACGTCACGAACTTTCCCGCGATGCAGGAGTTTGAGATCAGAATAAGATGTCTCCGAGACGGTTGGCGCGGCGGTCATGGCAAAATGAAAATTCAACGGTTCGATAACTTTAAACGGTATTCGGTTGTTCGTAAAGTCGAAGGCCGGAAAAGCTCCAGGACTGCAAATTGTTGAAATAAGACAAAGAATGTTTATTTTTCAATGACAAACCGGTGATGTTTGTGCATAATATTTGTGGGGCCTCACGTGTAATGCGGGCTTCCTACTCCGACCCGCGCTCTTGCATTCATTCCGGTAATTTCAATTTTTGTCATGAGAACCCGACCCAAATATCTCTTTAAATCCGTCAGCACATTATTTTTCTTCTTAGTGGCGATCATAAACTCTGTCGCCGCACAGGCTAAACCCGGCAAAGTAGTGCCGGAGGACGATTCGCTTTTTTCGTCGTGGACCACGTGGGTTGGCCTTGCTGCGGTAGCTGGGTTAGTCGTGGCGGCGGTGGTAATGCGTCGTAAAGCCGCGGAAGTCATTGCATCAACCCTTGGAAAAGCAAAAAAGGGCGGCGTGACCATGACCTATCGCGAGACCAAAGAAGCGCCGAAAGAACGTAAGCCCAAGCCGCCTTCGCTCAATCTGCCAAGATTGCCAAAGAAGGAGGGCTTTGCTGTTTTTCCGGTATCGACGTTTACAAAGGTGCAGAAGGCCAACTCATTTATACAGCTGCCGGAATCCCACGAGCCGGCATTGCTTGAGGCGATCGAGCAGACACATGAAGATTCTGAAGAGGATGTGCAAACCCGCACACACGCGCTGAAGATGTTGTCGACGTTCAAAACATCGAACTCGATATCGGCGATCGCGCAAATAGCGCTGTACGATCTGTCTTCGAAATTAAGGTCCGACGCCGTTCAGATTTTGGCGGACATGAACCACGAAACCGGTTTCGAAACGATCGTTACCTGCTGTGCCGACCCGACACGCGAGGTCCGGGCCGCCGCCGCGAGAGCTCTTTTCAAGCTCACATTTGACCGTTCGCACGCATGGGCTAGGATAATCGAATCCGGCGACACCGCCCGCATGTGTCACGTTGCACGATGCGCGATGGAAGGCGACCTGGTCGAGCGATCATTCGACCGGCTCATCCATAGTGATCGGAAGATCGCGTCCGAGGCCTTTAACCTGACGTCCCTTCTGATCAAGGGTGGAGAAACCGAATTGATCTACAAGGCCCTTGCCAACCATCGTGACGAAAACGTAAAACTCGCGTTGCTTCACGTTCTGCAGGTGGTCAAGGACGACCGCTCATTCGACAGCCTGAGCAATCTAATAACCCATCACGACCTGTCGCCCAACGTCGCAACGAAAGTGAACGAGGTGCGATCTTCGTTGCAAATGACGCATGCCTGATTCAACGGGTATGGATTGTCGCGAAGACGTTTAGAGAATTGCCGAAAGAATCGGAGTAAGCAACGCGCGCTCAAGGTGTTAAAACCTGGCGCGTTTGTTCTTTGTCCGCGTCAGGACAATGGATAAAGTGATCTGAGACGGAGGTTCTGCCAACGCGTCTCGTGCTTCACAGAAAAGGTAGTATAATTCCCTAAGGAGTTTACTAGCCTGACCTATGCGGCCGAATCCCATTCAAAATTTAAGCCCGGAAGGATATCTAGAATTCGAACGTAGTTCGGAAGAGAAGCACGAGTATCTTGACGGTGAGGTATTCGCGATGTCCGACGCAAGGCGCGATCACAACTTGATTGCGTGGAACATCGGCAGCGAACTCCATGGACGTCTAAAGGGTCGCGACTGTGAAGCGTATTTGGGCGACATGCGCGTCCTGATTCCAAAAACCGGACTTTACACGTATCCCGATGCAGCGGCTGTTTGCGGCGAACCGCGGTTCAAAGACGCAACGGAAGACACGCTTCTGAACCCTGTCCTTGTCATTGAAATTTTGTCGGATTCAACCGAGAGTTACGATCGAGGAACTAAATTCCAGCACTACCGCAGCATTGATTCGCTTAAGGAATATGTGCTCGTTTCACAGGCCGAAGCGCGGATCGAAAAATACGTTAAGCAAGGCGACGGTTTCTGGGTTCTTTCAGAAGCGGTAGGACTTGAATCGACAATCAGCTTTGACTCGATTGGCTGCGATATATCTCTCGCCGAAGTGTACGATAAGATCGATTTCGACCACCAGCCTTCCAACCAACAGCTTGATGTTCGATGAACGCCGCCTCCGACGTCGCTTAGTCAACCAATCTCTCATGGACTCCCAAAGGAACGAATTGATGCGGGTTCTCACCAAAAAAGGCTGGGAGGTCGAGGTGGTGGACAACTACGAGTCACGCAATTGGACAAAAGAGTTTGGCTGGTTCGCTCCGTCTGGTCATACGTCGGAACAGTGGCTTACGTGGCCTTCGTCCTCGACCCAATGGAAATTCGGTCGGAGAAGTCATTTGTCTGGGTGATCTCTATTTACTCCGAACCTCCGCTATGTGGAGCGAGTGATGTTTTTACGATGCCGCTGAACCACCGGAAAAAATGCTTGCCAGAGTTTCTTGAAACTCTCGAAAACCTGAGGGATCCAAATCTTGTAAACGTAATAAATGCCTGACGCAAAGGCTAGTCTCATCCGCATCCTCCAACACGCTTACTCCGGCGAGGTGGCGGCGGCTTATGCTTATCGCGGACATTGGAAATCTTTGAAGGAATCGCCGGAGAAGGAGCAGATCAAAAAGATCGAGGCCGAGGAATGGGACCATCGGCGGCGCGTTGGCGAGTGGTTGGAAAAGCTCGGTGCAAAACCGCGGGCCGCACGAGAGAAAGTTTTTTGGACGATCGGCCGCACGCTCGGGCTGACGTGTCATGTTTCAGGCTGGTTCATGCCGATGTATTTTGCCGGACGGCTTGAAAGTCAAAACTCGGTCGAGTACGAAGACGCCGCCGCGTTTGCCAAAGAACTCAAAATGGACGACTGCGTCGCCGATCTCGTCGACATGGCCCGCGTCGAGGTCGAACACGAAGTCTTCTTTCGTGAAGTAGTAACCGGCCATCGACTGTTGCCGATGATGAAAAAGATATTCGGCTGGAGTTGACCGATCTCAAACCTTTTTCTACGGCTTACGACCCGCGTTTTTCACGTTAAGCGTCAGATAACCCGCGCGCGTCAAGACCGGCGTTGCAAATTGTTCCTTAACTTCATTACGACACGAGATTGTCACATGACACATCACAATTCGCCGTTTTATGCGGTTTGGAGCTGATTCGCGGACAGGAACCACTCGGCAAATTTCGGTATGCCCTGTTCGATCTTAGTGGAGGGATTGTAGTCGAGTAATTTTCCGGCTTTTGAGATGTCCGCGAATGTGACTGGCACGTCGCCGGGCTGCATTGGCTGGCGGTCGATGACGGCTTTTTTGTCGAGACTGTTTTCGATAAGCTCGATCAGGCGTGTGAGCTCGGTGGTTTCTGACTCGCCAAGGTTAAAGACCTCGTGCATCGAACCCGCGTAATCCATCGACGCACGTACGCCCTGGATAATGTCGTCGATGTAGGTGTAATCGCGCCGCGTCGTGCCGTCGCCGAAGACCTGGATCGTCTTGCCTTCATAGATAAGCCGAGAGAATTTGTGAATCGCCAGATCGGGCCGCTGGCGTGCGCCGTAAACGGTGAAGAAGCGCAGGCAAACGGTGCGGAATCCGAACAGATGCGAATAGGTGTGGCAAAGAAGCTCGCCGGCAGCTTTGGTTGCGGCGTAGGGAGAAATCGGTTGATGAATGCGGTCGTCTTCGGAAAAAGGAATCTTGGCGTTGATGCCGTAAACGCTTGAAGAAGAGCCGAAAACAAACTGCGGAACCTCATAATCGCGGGCAAGTTCCAATAGGTTCAGCGTGCCGTTGATATTCGTCTCGGCATACAGCTTTGGCTGCGAGAGCGAAGGCCGCACGCCGGCCCTGGCTGCGAGATGCACGATGCAGTCGAATGCGGTTTCATCGAATGCGGCTTTCAATGTATCGGCGTTTCTGATGTCGGCCTCGACGAACCGGAACTCGCCCGCCTCTCGCACAGCCGCCAGATTCGCCCGCTTTATGTCCGGCGAATAAAAATCATTCAGGTCGTCAATGACCGTCACATCCCATCCGCCCTCACACAGCAAATGCGTCGCCAAATGCGAACCGATAAACCCGGCCCCGCCGGTGATCAATACTTTTTTGTCCACAATTAAAAAAGATAATCTGGAGAGAATTCAACCTCGGTACGAACCGTCGGGAAAAGTAACACGGGTATCGGCCCGTTTGCAAAGCACCTTTTTTGCTTGTCACCTCAATTTTCGTTATCTATACTTGAAAAAGGTTAACGCCTTTTATTTCTGGAGCGAAACTTTGAAACCAAAAATCCATCGTGGTCGGCTTAGTGCAGAGGGCTTTCGGTTTGCCGTGGTGGCGAGTCGGTGGAACGATTTTCTGACATCCAAGCTAATTGACGGCGCTGTAGAAGGTTTGGAAAGCCTTGGGGCGAGCGAAGATTCGGTTGAAGTTTTTATGGTGCCGGGGTCATTCGAATTGCCCTCGGTCGCACAAAAGATTGCCGAGGGCGGTGAATTTGACGCGATCATCGCTCTGGGCGTCGTCATCCGCGGCGAGACGGCTCATTTCGATTACGTTGCCGGCGAGGCAGCGAAGGTCGGGCAGGTTTCTTTGGATACGGGCGTGCCCGTTATGTTTGGCGTAGTAACGGCCGAAACGCTTGAGCAGGCAATAAACCGCTGTGGCGTCAAGGCTGGGAACAAGGGTTATGAAGCCGCGTTGTCGGCCGTCGAGATCGCAAATCTTTATCGCGAGATCGAATCAAGAAAACAGGAACCCGGGGTCAAGGAAAAAGCTTTTCCGCATGTCGTTTGATAAATCAGGCAAGAACACCGGCACCCGCCGGAAGGCTCGCGAATCCGCACTGCAGATGATGTTTTCGGCAGACGTCATAAATGTGGACGGCGAAACCCTGACCGCCGACTACTGGCGAGAATTAGGCGACGAAGATGCGGATCAGAAGACCCAGGACTTTGCCAACAACCTTGTCACCGGAGCTCTTGCCAACCTTGCCGTCATAGACGACCGCATCCGCACGCGGGCCGAACACTGGCGAATCGAGCGGATGGCAATTGTTGACAGAAATGTGCTTAGGCTTGCGGTTTACGAATTTCTGTATGAAGACACGCCTCATACCGTCGTAATAAATGAGGCTCTGGAAATCGCCCGCAGATTTTCAACCTTTGAGGCGACCCAATTCATCAACGGCATTCTCGACGCGATAAAGCTCGATTTGGAAAAGGCGGCCGGAGAACCCGAGTCGAAAAAGAAAACTCAGTCGTCCTCCATATAAGCAACGTCCTTATCATTGCCACCAGCTTTGCTAGTGGTTGGAGAGTACGAACACAACGGCTTTAGCCGAACTTCTGATAAACAACTTCCTATTGGCTTTAGCCCATTTTGCCGAAGCAATAAGGATGATTTAAACCAGATGGGCTGAAGCCCGGTTTTTGCCGCTCAATCTGACCCCCAGCTAAAGCTGGAGGCAATTTAACAAGAAGGCCAACACTCTTGGCAACACCTCAGCATGAGCCGCCTGAAACAAAATTCCTTTCTGATCATGGCGACCCTAAGCCTCGCCTTTTCGATTTCCGCGCAGGAACTTCCCGGTAAAATCCGCGGGTACAA
>CADEEU010000178.1 GCA_902826385.1 uncultured Acidobacteriota bacterium
TGGACTGGGCCGAAGTGCGGCAAGTGTTGAGCGAACGCTGAGTTTGCGAGGAGTTTTGAACGCGGATCAGGCGGATCGGGCGGATTAAGACCGGATTCGAAAATCCAAAAACAACGTTTCGTTCCGATCCGCGAAAATCCGCGAAATCCGCCTGATCAGCGTTCAAAAAATGACTAACCCAGGAACGTCCAAGCGGGCGTAGCTTTTACAGGAAAAAATTATGGCACTGACATTTATCCCCACGGTATGGGCGGCGCGGCTGCTCACGGCATTGGAAAAATCTCTTGTTTACGGCCAGCGAGATGTCGCGAACCGTAACTATGAAGGCGACATTCGCCAGGCGGGAAACACCGTCAAGATAGCGTCGATCGGCGACGTGAACATCGGCGATTACACAAAGAACACGGACATCGACGAGCCCGAAACGTTGAGCGATACCGACCTGTCACTGACCATCGACCAGGCGAAGTATTTCAACTTTTACGTCGACAGCGTCGATCGTGCACAACAGAACGTAAACGTGCTTGATGAAGCGATGCGGCGTGCCGCATGGAAGCTGCGCGATACGGCCGACTCATTTCTTGCGGGCGTGATGGACGCAGCGGTGCCCGCGGGCAACAAGATCGGGTCGACGACCACGCCGAAGGTTCCGACCAAGGACGACGCGTACGAATATCTCGTCGATCTGGGCGTACTGCTCGATGAAGCGAATACGCCGATCGATGGCCGGTTCGTGATCGTCCCTGCGTGGTTCCATGGACTGCTTTTAAAAGACGAGCGGTTCGTCAAAGCCGGGACCGTTCGTTCGGACAGCGCACTGTCGAACGGCGAGGTCGGTGAGGCCGCCGGGTTTCGCATCCTGAAATCGAACAACGTCCCGAACACGACTGCCACGAAACACAAGATCATCGCCGGCCACTCGGTTGCGACCGCGTACGTCGAGCAGGTTCTGGACGTCCAGACCTTCAAACCCGAAAAGCGCTTCGGCGACGCAGTGAAGGGCCTGCACGTTTACGGTGCCAAGGTCGTAAGGCCGACGGCGTTGGCTTGTTTGATCGCGAATAAATCGTAAAACGCTTGAACGCGGATTGCGCGGATTTAGAGGATCAAGAACACGGATCTAAACTTTCGGATCCGTGTTCATCCGCCCGATCCGTAAAATCCGCGTTCATGATTCTTCAGCCAAACCGCCAGGAGAACAAACTATGCCCGACACACCACAGGAAAAACTCAAAAAACTTACCGCCTGGGACACCATGCCCGCGTTGACCGAAGACGAGCTCGACGAACTACTCGTCTCGTCCGCGCTCGAAGACAAGGACGGATTCGCCCCGCTTCATGAAGAATGGTCGCCGACCTACGACCTCAACACCGCCGCCGCAAACGGCTGGCTGATAAAAGCAGGCCGTGCGTCCAGCACAACCGAAACAAATCCGGACTCTTTTTACGTCAGCTCGAAGATATTCGACAACTGCTGCCGCATGGCAGCGATCTACAGAGCAAAAGGGAGAACGTCGCTGAGCGTGGCGAAAATATTAGAGTAAAAAGGTAAAAGCTCGATTTTATCGGGCTTTTGTTTTGTAAATCATCCATTGAGTGGTTGAAATTCAGCCACCTGGTGGATGATTTGCACGTATGTGAGGTCGGATTTGTAGTGCCGAGCTGACAGATTTGTGCCGGCAAAGCGCTACGTCACTCGCTATCTCCCGATTGAATGTTATAATCACAACACAAAGCTCAAATTTCCTGACAATTCAGAACAAGCGAGGTTACCAGCGATGACAAGACTCAGCGTTAACCGGAAGGCCTATGAGGTCGAAGCGGACCCGAATACGCCTCTTCTTTGGGTTATCCGTGACGATTGCGGGCTGACCGGGACCAAGTTCGGCTGCGGAGTGGCCCAGTGCGGCTCGTGTACGGTCCATTTGGATGGCGAGGCGAGGCGGTCGTGCGTGACGCCGTTAAAGGCGGCGGTCGGTAAAGAGGTGACGACGATCGAAGGGTTGTCGCCGGACTCGACACATGCGCTTCAGAAGGCGTGGATTGAGGTAGATGTCCCGCAATGCGGCTATTGCCAGTCGGGCCAGATAATGTCCGCCGTGATCTTGCTGAAAGAGAACAAAAAGCCGACCGACGCGGATATTGACGCGGCTATGTCGGGTATTGTTTGCCGCTGCGGAACATACAATCGAATCCGAGACGCGATCAAGAAAGCCGCAATGAACGGAGGTGCGAAATGACAGCGAAAACTGAGCTTGATCGACGATCGTTTTTGAAAGCCACATTGGTCGCGGGCGGTTCGCTCGTTTTCGGGCTGCACCTGCCGTCTAAATCGCGGGCTGAGGAGCGGTTCGGAATCGCGGAACCAGCGGTTGCGGCATTCCAGCCGAATGCATTTATAAAGATCGCACCCGACGGCAAAGTTACGGTCACCGTGGGCCAATCCGAAATGGGCCAGGGAGTGCTTACTTCGCTGCCGATGATAGTGGCCGAGGATCTGGACGTCGATTTTGCGAACGTGATGTACGAACAGGCCCCGGCCGACAAAGCGTTTGCGAACCCGATGATGGGCACGATGGTCACGGGTGGAAGCTCGAGCGTTAAGATGTTTTTTGCACCATTGCGAAAAGCGTCCGCGGCGGCCCGCGAGATGCTCGTCGCGGCGGCGGCCCAGCAGTGGGGCGTGCCGGCAGAAAGCTGCCGGGTGGCAAAAGGCGAAGTTTTTCACCCGACATCGCGGCGTGCGGCAAAATACGGAACGCTGCTCGATGCCGCGTCGAAACTTACGCCTCCAGCCGAACCAAAACTAAAAGACGCGAAAGATTTTAAGATCATCGGCAAACCGATGAAGCGGCTCGACACGCCGGCGAAGGTTAACGGCACCGGTATTTTTGCTATCGACGTAAAGGTGCCCGGAATGCTGACGGCGAGCATTTTACGTTGCCCGTACATGGGCGGCAAGGTCGGCCGCGTCGATGAGGCGGAAGCGAAAGCGGTGAAAGGCGTGCGTGCCGTTGTAACGCTTGGCGATGGCGTGGGGATCGTTGCGGACAATTACTGGTCGGCGAAAAAAGGCCGCGACGCTCTGACTGTCGAATGGGACAAGGGCCCGAACCCAAATCTTTCGAGCGACGGCATCTACAAAATGTTTGCCGACGGTGCGAACAACGACAAAGGCTTGGTCGCCAAAAAGACTGACGATCTTGCGGGGGCCAAATCTAAGGCCGCAAAAACGGTCGAGGCGGTTTATTGGTCTCCTTTCCTGGCTCACGCAACGATGGAGCCCATGACATTTGTCGCCGATGTACGCAAAGATTCGGCCGAGGTTTGGGGCGGCGTTCAGGCACAGATGATGGTCGCGCAGGTCGTCGGCAAAACCGCGGGCGTGCCGGCCGACAAAGTAAAGGTGAACACGACCTTACTCGGCGGCGGATTCGGACGGCGGTTCGAAATGGATTACGTCATCGACGGAACGCTGCTGTCTAAGGCTGTCGGCAAACCGGTGAAAGTGATCTGGACGCGGGAGGACGACATGCAGGGCGACCAGTATCGTCCCGCGACCTACAACAAAATGTCGGCCGGGTTGGACGCAAGCGGTAACCCGGTTTTCTGGCATCACCGGGTGGTTAATGACGCGATCATGGCGAGGCTTGGACCCGGATTCGGCTTTGAGCTGAAGCCGGACCAACTCGACGACTCAGCCTTTGAGGGAGCGCATAATCTGCCCTACGACCTCGGCCAAATGCAGATCGATTGGGTGCGAAAGGACACGGGCGTTCCGGTAGGTTTCTGGCGTTCGGTGGGCAGTTCGCACACGGCGTTTTCGACCGAATGTTTTGTCGATGAGCTGGCTCATGCTGCCGGGAAAGATCCACTCGCGTTTCGCCTTGCAACGCTGGCAAAACATCCGCGTCATGCGGGCGCATTGAAACTCGCGGCCGAAAAAGCAGGATGGGGCAAACCTTTGCCGAAAGGAATGGGACGCGGCATCGCCGTTCACGAAAGCTTTGGCAGCTATGTCGCTCAGGTTGCCGAGGTTTCGGTCGATAACGACGGGCATGTCCGCGTGCATCGCGTGGTCATCGCGTGCGACTGCGGACAGGTGGTAAATCCCGACACCGTTGCCGCCCAGATGGAAGGCGGAATGGTCTATGGACTGACCGCCGCTCTTTACGGCGAGATCACGCTGAAAGACAACCGCGTCGAGCAGCGTAATTTTTACGATTACAAAATGCTGAGGATGAACGAAATGCCGAAGTGCGAAGTCCACATCGTACCATCGAACGAAAAGCACGGCGGCGTAGGCGAACCCGGCACACCGCCAATCGCTCCGGCGGTTGTGAACGCGATCTTTGCGGCGACCGGCAAACGTATCCGCAGTCTGCCGATCAGGCCAGAAGAATTGAAACAAGCATAGGAGGATCAAGATGAAAAGAAACTCGACATTTTCAAATCGGAACGCTCTGAAACTCGCCCTGATCGCGATCGCTTGTTTTGCGTTGGCCGGCTTTGCCTGGAAAGGCGGAGTAACGATCGAACCCGTGGACGGAAGCGTTGTGAACGAACAGACGATTGAAACGGCACCGAATCCGGCCGCCGCGATGGCAGCATTTAACGAAGCGGCAAAGGTATTTTTCTCGGCCCGCTGTGCCAATTGCCATCCGGCGAGCGACGTGCCGACGCAGGGTGACAATTTTACTCCGCATGCCCAGGGCGTTACTCGAGGAAAAGAAGGCAAGGGCGTGTACGGCATGAAGTGCAATACGTGCCATCAGGACCAGAATCTCGAAGGCGATCACATGCCGCCCGGCGTTCCAAACTGGCACATGCCGCCGGCCGATCAAAAGATGGTTTTTCAGGGGTTGACCGCGGGACAGCTTTGCCGCCAACTAAAAAACCCGAAGATGAACGGCGGACGTAAGACGCCGAAAGAAGCCATTCACCATCTTGAAGAAGACCCGCTGGTAACCTGGGCATGGACGCCCGGCGACGGCCGTTCGGTGCCGCCGATCAGCTATGAAGAATTCATGAAACAAATGAATGCATGGGTCGCTAACGGAGCGGCGTGTCCGGAATAAAACCGATGAAAGCGCTTTTCAAGAACGCGTGGGGCTATCAGGGCGACGCGATGAATTTGCCGGTGGCGAACGTCGATGATGCCGTCGCTTTTTATACGAGCGTTATGGGTTTTGCGGTCGATTCGCGCTCGGACGATCCTGTCCGGTCGGTCGTTCTCACGCGTCCTGACGTTAAGATCGCTCTTGCCGAGAACGGCGGCGATCCGACACAGGACGGTTGTGCATTTGAGGTCGATGACGTAGAAAATGTGTTTGCCGAGTTTCAGGCAAACGGTCTTGGGAAAGAAAATGCGGACTTTAAGACGGAGAACAGCCATGGCTCTGACTGGAAGGTTTTCTACGTTGTCGCACCTGACGGCCTTTGCTACTGGCTCGGCCAACGCCTCACCAACTAACACTCACGCTTGAAAGAAATCGCGGAAATATTAAAGGCGGTCGATGGCTTTGCCGATGGAGAAAAAGCGGTGCTCGCGACCGTTGTCGATCTGAAAGGCTCGGGCTATCGTCTGCCGGGTGCACGGATGCTGATCAAAGCAAACGGCGACGCCGTCGGAACAGTTTCCGGCGGATGCCTCGAAGCCGACGTTATGGAACGGGCTAAACGCGTGCTCGAAACCGGCCGGGCCGAGGTTTTTGTTTACGACACGACCGTCGACGAGAATTCGGTTTTCAGTTTGAACATGGGCTGCCGCGGCGTGCTGCGAATATTGCTGGAACCGGTCGGACGCGACTCTTTGATCGTATCGGCGATACGCGACGCCTACGAAAAACGCCAACGCACGTCGGCGGCCACGCTCATCGAAGCTGCAGAATCTAAGCACGCAGTCGGAAGCCGCGTCGTGTTTGAGTCAGGTCCGTCAAAGCTTGAAGATCCGAATGATCTGATTGAAACGTTCGGAGGTTTGCAACATGATCTCGCCACATTTTCGGGGTCGGTTTCGAATTACGAGACCATTCGCTACGAAACCGAAAACACGACCGTCGAGTTCGTTTTTGAATCGATCCTGCCGCCCGTTCGGCTTTTGATTTTTGGCGCGGGTGCGGACGCCGTTCCGCTGGCGGACGCGGCAAACGGGCTTGGTTGGCGGATTGAAATTTGCGATCACCGGCCCGCATTTTTGAATGCCGGGCGGTTTTCGAACGCCGAAACATTGACCGCCGTCAGCCGCGACGAAGTTCCGAATTTTAGCTCCGACAAGCTGACCGCGATCGTTCTGATGAACCACAACTACGACCGCGACAAGGCGATGCTGCCCGCCGCGTTGCGTTCCGATGCGTTTTACGTCGGCGCGTTGGGGCCGAAAAAACGCACCGAACAGATGCTGGACGAGCTTACCGCCGCGGGGGAATCGTTCGATGAAAAAGATCTTTCGTATCTGCGTTCGCCCGCCGGTTTGGACATCGGCGGCGACACGCCGGAGGCAATCGCTGTTTCGATAATCGCAGAGATTCAAAGCGTCCTGAAAAATCGCCCGGGCGGCCCCTTGCGCGAACGCAACGCTCCGATCTATGACCGCAAATGAAAAACCAAAGCTCGGTGCCATGCTGCTGGCCGCAGGCGGTTCGTCTCGGCTGGGGCAGCCGAAGCAGATTTTGGTCTACGAGGGCGAAACTCTCTTAAAACGGGCCGCGCGTTCGCTCGCAGATTCGGTTTACTTTCCGGTTGTCGTAGTGCTTGGCTCCAGCTCCGATTCGGCGTTGCTCGAGATCGCCGGGCTACCCGTTTATCATGCGATCAATGAGAAATGGGCTGATGGAATGAGTTCGTCGATAAAGGTTGGTTTGCGAAAACTGCTCGAACTCGAGCCCGATCTTGATGGTGTTCTTATTGCGCTCTGCGATCAGCCGAAAATAACGACTGAAAAGTTCGACAAATTTGCGGCGAAGTTTACAGAAACGCCCGCGTCGGTGATCGCGGCGAAGTACGAAGATGTTGCGGGAGTTCCCTCCCTTTTCCGTCGAGATGCTTTTGATGAGCTGTTTAGTCTGGAAGGAGACAAAGGTGCAAGAGAGATCATCAGAAATCGCCTGGATTTGATAACGATCGACCTTCCCGAAGCTAAATTTGATATCGATACGCCAGCCGACGCGGACCAGTTATCTTAATTCTTAGAATTTATCTTCAATCGTAATCGGTTATTGCCGACTTGAAAATTCCCGTCAACCTTGCGGCTTCCTTTTTGGACAATGCTCCTGCTTCGACGGCTCGCGGTTTCTTCAGCCCAATGTCCTTCCCGTCATCGGTCATTTTAATCATGCGGGCGCCGGCGAAATAGAGACGTGATTCCTTTACGGCTGAATCTTCGTTTGTAAAAAATACAAAAATCAACGCACCCGAATTATCGAAATAAAACTCCGCACGTTCTGTCCGGGCCGAACGACTATACTCTGCGTTTACTTTCATCAATCGGTCAGGG
>CADEEU010000179.1 GCA_902826385.1 uncultured Acidobacteriota bacterium
GGGTCAATTAGTGCAGCAGTTCGGTCAGAACGGCGACGTGCCTACGCAGAGTTCGTTCATTTACTGATCGATAACTGTTAAAGCCCGCACGGAATAAGGCGATATGCTCAACATTGCTCATATCGCCTTATTCCGTGCGGGCTTTTGCAGCGTTCCCGGCTTACAGCTCCCGGCACTTTATCTAAAGCGTTAGCTCTTGACTGAGGAAAACGATTTCGACGCATCCGTTTGGAAGAGCCGCGAAGCTTTCGAGAGTCAAAAGGCTTTTGTCTTAAGTACGACGTGTCACATGCCAAAAGCGAACAATCAGGCAGAGTAGGTAAACTCCGCGAAATCGCGAAATACACGCTCTCGGCTCTAATTTAAGTACTTCTCAAACCATTCCAAATTGCTTTGCATAGCCGCGACCTGCATTTTTGGTTCGTTCGGGCCGTGCGGCTGTCGCGGAAGGACGATCATTCTCGTCGGGACACCCTGGGCTTTTAGGGCGTTGTAGAGTTCGTATCCCTGCGATATCGGAACGCGGACGTCGGCTTCGCCGTGTTGAATTAACGTGGGTGTCGAAACGCCTTTGATGTTGAACATCGCGGAGTGCTTCGCGTACGTTGCCGGATCGTTCCAGAACTCGCCTCCGAAATAATCGGGAATAAAGCCCGGAATATCAGCGGTTGTGGTAAAGCTCATCAGGTTCGTGACAGGTGCCCCGGCCGACGCGGCTTTGAAGCGTTTCGTTTTTGTGATGATCGTCGACGTCATGTAGCCGCCGTAGCTCCATCCCATTACGCCCAGACGGTTCGGGTCGGCAACTCCCATCGCGATCACCTTATCCACGCCGGACATTAGGTCCTGATAATCCATTCCTCCCCAGTCCTTTATATTTGCGCGGCGAAATTCGGTGCCGTAACCGCTCGATCCGCGTGGGTTTGGGCGAAGGACCGCGTAACCCTTCGATGCGAATGTCGCGATAGGGTATGACCCGCGTCCGCCTACGTAGCTATGCTGAAACACGCCGGCCGGACCGCCGTGAACGTTCAAAATCAGGGGAACTTTGGCTCCCGCGGCGTAACCCGCCGGATAGGTCAAAAGTCCTTCGATGTCGCGGCCGTCCGAGCTTTTCCATTTAACTATCTCGGTCTTGCCTACGGGCATTTTAGCGTGGTCCGCATTTGCGTTCGATATCTGCGTCGGCTGCGCGTCACCTACGCGAGCGATGTAAACTTCCTGCGGTTTGTCGGACATCTGCAGCGCAAAGGCAAAGATCGTGCAGTCCTTATTCAAACTGACACCGCTGGCTACGGCGTTGACGGCCTGTTCTTCGTTAATGGTACCGGCGCCGACGTTGGCAGAGAATAGAGCGGTACCGGCACCTTTTGCTTCGGTGAAATAGACCTTAGCGTCGTCCGCCGACCAGCCGACTATGTTCGGCTGCCCGTCGTGCGACATCGCCATCTTTTTAGGCTCACCACCACCGGAAGGATAAACCGCAATATTGTTGCTTTGTGCCCAGCGTACGGGAAGGTCGCTGACCACGGCGGCAATCCATTTTCCATCGTGCGAGTAGGCGGGCGAAGTTTCCGCAGCGGCGGTCGCCGCGAAGGGAGTTACCTTTGCGGTGGAAACCTCGACGACGGCAATATCGGCGGTCGGCCATTCATTTGCGATCGGTGATTTCACGTGGCTGAAGACGATCTTCGTGCCGTCAGGCGACCAATCGAAGCCCGTGACGTGACGATTTTCATTGGTCAGCTTCATCGAGGCCCGTTTACCGGCGGCATCTTTTGCAATTGCGATAACATGCAGCCGCGACATTTTGAAATTTTCGTCTATCCAACGATAGTCGTTGCGGCCTTTATCGTTCTTGTCCTCATCATCGCTCTTTGCGTCGGTCACAACGTGGGCGAGCCACTTGCCGTCCGGCGACCATTCGAAATCTCCGACCGAGCTTTTTACGTCGGTGATCGGTTCAGCTTCGCCGCCCATCAAACGGAGAACATAGAGGTTGTTTTTGTTGTCCTTTCGATTGGACGTAAAAGCAATTGCCGAGCCGTCCGGCGACCATTTCGGGTTGGTCGATGATTTTTCGCCAAACGTTACCTGGTA
The DNA here is from genome assembly GCA_902826385.1 of uncultured Acidobacteriota bacterium. Lineage (GTDB taxonomy): Bacteria > Acidobacteriota > Blastocatellia > Pyrinomonadales > Pyrinomonadaceae > OLB17. The sequence continues at coordinate 2,101 of CADEEU010000179.1, forward strand.
ATTTTCTTTCCCGTCGGTTGTCGCCATCCATATTTGGGTGACGAACTCGCTTTTGTCAGATGTCATTACGGCTTCATTAACGGTGTAGACGATACGCTTTCCGTCAGGCGAGACCCGAGGGCTGCCGACGGCCTTGGTTTTTACCTGCATCTCCGGCGTCCATACGGATTGTGTTGCCGCGGCGGCCGACAAAACAACCAATAGCGTCATTGCGAAAAGGGGTTTTAGAATTGACATAACTTCATCTCCTGGAGTGAACGGATAAATCGAATCCTGCTTCGTATTGGTGGGAAAAGATCAGGCTTCCGGCTCGCGTCTTAATGTAAATTTCCAGAGCATTCTATTCTGTTTTTCGTCAAAAACATAACGGCCCTCGATCACTTGCCACAAACCTAAGAATTCCCATCTGCCTGGGCTGAGTTTGTTGAACAACGGTGCGGCCAAACCGGAGTTTATCGCGTCAAGCAGTGCCCGATTTCGCACATCCAGCTTTTGATCTCCGCGCCGTCCGGAACCGGTGTAAAAGATCGTATCGACAGTATTGCCGTGGTAATCCGGATAGCAGGGATTTATCCGGCCAAAGTCCGTGAGCAGCGAAATAATGCGTCCATTTTTCTGATAGATACCGTGGCGAGTTTTGTGCGTTTCGGAAACCTGTTCCCATGTCAGAATGATCGGCTCGCCGGGATTATTTTTCATTGTGCGGCCAATAAGCCAACATTATACTTACTTGACAAAAATTTATCCTTGGACTAGACTCTCGCACATTCATTATATCTTGGTTGTTCCTACACATAGTAAGTAAATTAAATAGCAGATTCTGCAAACCAAGTAACAGGCAGCCCCCCAATTGCCCCCACTCACGATTCTCTTAAATTTTCATGCGGCGCGCACAGACGGCGGTCATTATTCTGGATCGATATTCTAAAAACAGGAGGCAACCATGAGAAAATTTGGAGTAATCGCAGCCCTGCTTGCGATAGGTTTTATTGCGTTCGGCGTAGTGCAGATCAGCACTTCAGGCCAGGAGAACAAATTTAGAAAGAGCGTTAAGGCCATACCCAATCGTTACATCGTTATACTCGAAGATCAGGCCGTTGGAATGAGAGGCGAAAATTCAGCCGCTCAGGCTGTCGCCGAGGATATGACCGCGACATACGGCGGTAAAATCGATCATGTTTATCGTCACGCAATCAGCGGATTTTCGGTGGAAATGAGGTCCGCGGCGGCGGCAGAAGAATTGAGCAAAGATCCGCGGGTTAAGTACGTAGAAGAGGACAGCGAAGTCTATGCGATCGCAACGCAAACAAACGCAACCTGGGGCCTCGATCGTATCGACCAACGTGACCGTCCGCTCGACACTAATTATGTGTATACGGCTACAGGCAGCGGGGTCAATGCATACATCATCGACACAGGTGTTCGCTTTACGCATAACGAGTTTACGGGACGCACGGGTTCCTCATTCGACTCGATCGGCGACGGCCAGAACGGCAACGACTGTAACGGGCACGGAACGCACGTGGCGGGTACGGTCGGCGGAACAACCTACGGCGTTGCGAAAGGCGTTACTATACATCGCGTCCGTGTTCTTAATTGTTCGGGATCGGGAACGAACTCAGGCGTGATATCCGGGGTTGATTGGGTAACTGCTAATCACGTGTCGCCGGCCGTAGCGAATATGAGCCTCGGCGGCGGTGCTTCGACAGCTCTCGACAATGCCGTCAACAACTCGGTCGCCGCGGGCGTCACTTACGCTGTTGCGGCGGGAAACAGCAACGCGAACGCGTGTAACTCTTCACCGGCCCGCGAACCTTCAGCGATCACAGTCGGCTCTACGACTAACACCGACGCTCGGTCTTCGTTCTCGAATTTCGGCACATGCGTCGATATTTTTGCTCCGGGTTCGTCGATAACGTCGGCCTGGTACACATCAAACACGGCGACCAACACGATCTCCGGTACATCGATGGCATCGCCGCACGTCGCGGGGGTTGCGGCCCTTTACCTGCAAACGAACCCGGCCGCGTCCGCTAACACCGTGACAAATGCGATCCTGAACTCCGGCACGTCGGGAAGGCTGACCAGCATTGGGACCGGATCGCCGAATCTGCTTCTTTATTCATTACTAGGCGGCGGTGGCGGTGGACCGACCCCAACCCCGACACCAACACCGACTCCAACCCCGCCCCCGGGCGGCAATCTGGTCGTCAACGGCGCGTTCGAAGGTTCCGCCTCACCATGGGTTAGCAGTGGTTCCGGCGCGTTTTATATCGCCAACGGAAACTATCCACGCGGCGGTACCGGATATATTTATCTTGGTGTTAACAACAACATTTCCGGCCAGTGGTATCAGACGGTTTCGATCCCATCGACCGCTACGGGAAATTTGACCTTCTGGTTAAACGTCAGCTCAAGCGAAACCACAACAACGACACAGTACGACCGCTTATTCATAGAGGTCAGAAACACGTCGGGAACTTTGCTGGCGACATTGGGCACCTTCAGCAATCTGAACAGAACGACGCCCGGAAGTTACACGCAAAGGTCGTTCAGCCTCGCACCGTTTACAGGGCAGACAGTAAGGCTACAATTCCGTGCAACGACCGATGTCTCTCTGGCTACCACGTTCCGCGTAGATGACGTGTCGCTGCAGTGATGCGTTGTCGAATTGACAAGGTTAGGAAGGCTGAAAAGCCGACAAAATAATCGGCGAACTCCGCGAAATCTCACAGAGGTTACGCGGAGTTCGCCGGACAAGAATACTGTATTGTTCCAAGAAGGTGCACGAAAAGTCGATTCTTGTCGCCGAAAGCGACGAATTTAATATTGTCGGGGGAAACCCCATTGGCGCCAGCTTAAGGATGAAGAATCTCGAAGTACCACCAGCGGTTTGTTCGACGTTTTCCGATTTACCGTCGGGATTCTCCCGACTCTATTAAATCTGTTCGTTTCAGGGACTCAACAGCTTCTTAGACACCCTCCATTTGTTCCAACTTTTTCGGACATTCTCTTGTTTTTAGAGAGTTTCGTCGGAGTTAAAAACCGAGGTATCCATAATTTTTATGGACTCAATAAGAAGAACGCAAATTTAGGTTGACACGCTATAAATCGCCGACTAGAATGTCTCGTACCCTCGCGGATTTATCATCGCATTATCGAATCTTATAGCAGTTAAGCGGCCCTCTCACAGACCGTTGTTCAAAGGTCTTTTGAAACCAGCGGTGTGAGTAAAATATTGTGTTCGAACATATATTCGGCATGATTCTATTATCGGCACAGAACACAATTCAAAGGAGAGAATTAGCGTGAAGAAATTTTTAGGAATTTTGGCGGTAATCACGGCCGGACTTTTCACCTTCGGTATCGTTTCGATGAACACCGAGGCAAATGAACCGATCTTCGGCAAAGATATTTCCGCCGATCAGGAAACTGCGAGGGAGATCAGTCTCCGTATTTTGCGGGGAGAGGCCGCTCAACGACAGATTGGAAACGTCGACGATTTTCGCGTAAAGCGCGTCGAGATAGACGAGCTGAAAATGGCCCATACGCACGTTCAGCAGACCGTAAACGGCGTGCCTATTTGGGAAGGCGAAGCGATCGTACACCTTAAACCGGATGGCGAGCTTCTGCGAATAACCGACGACATGAAAGAGGGCGTCGCGATCAACACCCGGGCAAACTTTAAACCGGCCCAGGCTGTCGAGTTTGCGATGCGTACGGACAGCGGACGGATGAGGAAAGTTACCGAAGAGCCGACCGTAGACCTTTTCATCTTTCGCGGCGAAGAACGAGATCATCTTGCTTACCGGGTTCTGATGCCGCGAATCGATGGCAGCGAAATGACCTCTGCTCCGGTCGCGTTTATCGACGCTCATACGGGCGAGAAAATCTTTGAATACAACAACCTGCAGACCGGGACCGGTTCGTCGCTCTACAGCGGCAACGTTACGATTTCAACAACATCGTCCGCCGGAACTTTCTACATGGAAGACACGACTCGCCGCATGGGAACGTTCAATATGAACAGTACCGGCAGCGAGACGACCGGAACGGGCGGCACTCAGTCACGTTATACCGACACGGACGACGTTTGGAATACGACGATCCAGCGTGCCGGTGTCGATGCTCATTACGGCGCCGCGAAGACGTTCGACTATTACCAGAGCGTTCACGGACGCAATGGCATAGACGGCAACTTCGGCCCGGGCACGACGACCTCCGCGGTCGGCGCTGTGCCACTGGTCGTTTCGCGGGTCCACTTTGGCACCAGCGGCCGATATAACAACGCTTTTTGGTTCAACAACCAAATGTCTTACGGCGACTGTGACGGTACGACGTTAACGCCGCTGACGACAATCGATATCTGCGGCCATGAGATGACGCACGGCGTTATCGAACGGACCGCGAACATGACCTACGCTCGCGAATCCGGAGCGCTGAACGAATCGTTTGCAGACATCTTCGGCGCGATGGTCGAAGCCTATGCGGATGGCTCGGTAAGTAGTGCGACCTGGCTGATCGGTGAAGATGCCTACACGCCGGGAACCGCCGGCGACGCGCTTCGTCGCATGGACAATCCGAACGCGGTCGGCGATCCCGATCACTACACCAATAGGCTTTATCAGGGAACCTGCACGCCGTCGAATGCAAACGACCAGTGCGGCGTTCATACGAACTCGAGCATTTCCAACCACGCTTATTACCTGATGGCGAATGGCGGCACAAACCGTGTTAGCGGAGTAACCGTAACCGGAATGGGCACGACCGACGCGGCCCGCATTTTCTATCGTGCATTAACGGTTTACATGACCGCGAGCACGAACTTCGCGGGTGCGAGGACGGCGACGCTGAATGCGGCGACGGACCTGTTCGGTTCGGGCAGCACACAGTACAACCGAGTCGCGACCGGCTGGTGTGCGGTCGGTATCGGAACCTGTCCGGGCGGAGCGACTCCGACCCCGACTCCGACAGCAACGCCGACGCCTCCTCCGGGCGGTAATCTGCTCGTTAACGGCAGCTTCGAAGGCAGCGTTTCACCGTGGGTAAACAGTGGAACCGGAGCGTTCTATATTGCCAACGGCAGCTATCCGCAGGCGGGAACGGGTTACATCTATTTCGGTGTAAACAACAGCGTCAGCGGACAGTCATACCAGACGGTTTCGATCCCGACGACAGCGACGGGAACGCTCAGGTTCTGGCTGAACGTCACCTCAAGCGAAACGACGACCACTACGCAATACGACCGGTTGTTCGTTGAGGTGAGAAATACTTCCGGGACGCTGCTGGCAACGCTCGGCACATACAGTAACCTCAACAAGGCGGCGGCAGGTGTTTACACCCAACGCACTCTGACAGTGCCGACGACCTATAAGGGTCAAACCGTGCG
>CADEEU010000180.1 GCA_902826385.1 uncultured Acidobacteriota bacterium
TTCGCTTCCGGCCCGTTTTTTGAGCGACGATCAGGCAAAAGATATCCTGAAGGCATGGTTCGACGCCGATTTCGAAGGCGGCCGCCACGAACGCCGAGTAGAAAAAATCATCGAAGCAGAATCGGAAGACTGATGTAGGCATTATCGTTAGTTGCCAATTCGTAATTGTGAATTGAAATTCGATCAGTTTAGAAATAACTCTCCGAGTGACAACAGAAGACATTTTTAGAAATTTGCCTGCCCTTTTGTCGGCCTTGCTGGTCGCGATACTTTTTATTCAGTCCGGCCTCGATAAAGTTTTCGACCGCAAGGGTAATTTAGAATGGCTTTCGGGCCATTTTTCGAAAACATTTTTGGCTCCGCAGGTGTCGCTGCTTTTGACGACCATCACCCTGATGGAACTCGCAGCCGGTTTGCTCGCCGCAGTTGGAATCGTTTATTTCCTTTTTGCTAATTCTACAGTGCTGATTTTCGCTGCGGCAGTTACGGCCGCGTTATCGCTTCTTGCGCTTTTCTTCGGCCAGCGCATCGCGAAGGATTATCCGGGAGCAGCCGTGATTGTGCCGTATTTTATTTTGATCATAGTTCTTATTTACCTAACCAATCCCTATCCGAGGTAACGTCCAACAATGGTAAAAATCGCCGCGATTGCCGGCAGTTATCGAGCCGGTTCTTACAACAAACGTATTCTCGCCCTTGCTGTCGCCGGCGCCCGCGACGCTGGTGCCGAAGTCATGGAAATAGACCTGCGCGATTATCCGCTGCCGATCTTTAACGCGGACGATGTCGAAAGTAAAGGATTCGATAAGAAAGCACTGGACCTGCAGAGAGTGCTGAACGAAAATGCCGGTTTTCTCATCGCCAGCCCGGAATATAACGGCAGCATTCCGGGCGGATTAAAAAACGCTATCGACTGGGCGTCGCGGGCAAGCGATGAGTTTGCGATGTATCAGGTTTTCAAGGGAAAAACGGCGGCGATAATGACTGCGGCTCCGGGACAATTCGGCGGGCTGAGGTGTCTCGGTCACCTGCGAAGCGTACTGACGATAATGAGCATCAACGTTATCCCGTTCGAACTCGCAGTGCCGTTTGTCGCTCAAAAGTTCGACGGCGACTCCGGCGCGATGACCGACGAGAAGACAACCGGACTGCTAAAAAAACTCGGGTCCGATCTTGTCGCAGCCCTTGAATAGCTTTATTATTCGTCCACGGTATGATCTTTCAAGCCCACATACCACGGCCGCCGCTCGACAAGTTCATCGGCGTATTTATCTACTTCGAGCGTGTCGAGCACGCCCATGCGGTCGACCGTTTCCTGCCAAATGGTGACACCGAAATACTCATCGACTTTCACGACACGCCGCAGTTTATCTACGACAATAATTCGTTAAAAGAGATCCAGGCCTGCCATCACATTTGGGCCTCAGGCGTGCGGACTGAGCCGATCACCATACCGTCCGGCAACGGAGCCGCAATGATGGTGATCTCGCTCAAAAAAGGAATGGCCGCACCGTTCTTTCCATTCCCGATGGAAGAGATCTCTGACTGCGTAGTCGATGCGGACCTGATCTGGGGCAGTGATTTTGGCGATCTTCGCGAACGGCTTCTCGACGAAACCGACATCGGCCGACGATTTTTTATGGTCGAAGAATTCTTGCTTTGGAAATTCTCGTCGCGATTGAACGTTAACCCTTGCGTCGAGTTTGCCGTGAATGAAATGACTCATCGGCCGGACAATCTGAGCATCGCGCGGATGAACGAAAAGATCGGGTACTCGCAAAAACATTTCACCGAAATGTTCCGCAAAAACATTGGCGTAACTCCAAAGTCGTATCTGAAAATAATGCGGTTTCAGAAAGCCGTGCGGACGATCGACGAAGCCGATTCGATCGAATGGGACATGATCGCCCAGGAATGCGGCTTTTACGATCAGGCCCATTTCATCAACGATTTCAAGCACTTTTCGGGTTTTACTCCCGAGCAATACGCCCAGATTCACATGAACTACCAGAATTACGTTCCGGTGGGCTAGGTAAATTTTTTCCAATACTCACATAAACGGCAAGGCTATTCTGTCGCCGTTATGGAAAACTTTTACATAAATCATATTGCAGTTCTTGTGTGCGCGGTAATGAGTTTGGTCATCGGCGGACTATGGTGGTCGCCGTTGCTTTTTGCGAAAGTGTGGCAGCGTGAAACGGGTCTGAGCGACGAGCAGTTGAAACAGATAAATCCGGTGAAAATTTTCGGGTTGACGTTTGTTTTGGCTTATCTGGCTTCGTATAATCTCGCGTTCTTTCTTGGCGACAAAAGCACGACTGGGCAATGGGGAATCGCTGCCGGACTGCTAGCGGCATTCTGGGCGATCGCAATGTACGTGATCATCAGTTTGTTCGAGCAGCGTTCGCTAAAGCATATCGTGATCAACTGCGGTTACATCGCGATTTATTTTGCGGTTATAGGATTTATTTTAGGCATTTGGAGGTAACGCGGAGGCACCAGCAATATGGCACAAAAAACATCAGGCGAATTTGAGAAAGAGTTTATGGACGGCCTGGCTGGGGAAACCGGTGCGGATCTGAAGGCGTGGATGAAAATCATCGACGACTATCCGAGCAAAAAACGCAACGAAATCATTGCATGGCTAAAATCCGAACACGCCTTTGGCCATATGAACGCATCGCTGCTGGCGGGCATCCACGCAAACGGCGGAAAACCGGTTTATGCGAGCACGGATGATCTGCTGGAAAACCAGTTCGCAAAAGCCGCCGATATGCGGCCGCTGTACGACGCGTTTATCGCATTCGTCGCAAAACATTTTCCCGCCTCCAGCGTGCTGCCGAAAAAGACATATGTGTCGGTCCTGGAAAACCGCGAATTTGCCGCGATCAATGTTAAGCCGAAGGAGTTAAGGATCGGTCTCGATTTAGGCGATAGGCCGTTCGATGAAAAGATCGAAAAGGCGAAACTGACGGGACCGATGCCAAGAATTTCTCACATGTTCGTGTTAACCGACGAGAAACAGTTGGACGAAGGCGTTGTAGAGGTCTTGAAAATGTCTCATGCAAGGTGTCACGGCTTAGCTTAATGCTTTTCGCAAGAACTCTATCAGTGGAAATGAGGCCTTAAAACTTTCGACAAGCATTTTGGGGTAATCTTTTGAAGTTGCGTCCTTCGCTGAAAATTCTTCAGTGACGGTGAACGATTTCAGTTTCAGATATTCGACCGCTTCATGGTCGGCAGCAAAACCTTTCGGCGGCCTGCTTAACTTTTCGTCGTGCAGTTCACCGAAACGGTCGACAAATTTTTTCGCTTCGACGATCTTTCTAAAGTCTTTGGTGTTCGCGGCCACGGCTTTTCGGATTTTAAGCAGCTCGCTCGAATCCGGCATGTGCTTGCCCGCGGCGGCGAACAGCATGCCGGGCTGGACGTGAAAGTAATATCCGGGCGACATCGTCTTCTTTCCTCCGGGAGCGATAAATGCACCCAGATTTGTTTTATAAGGGCTTTTATCTTTTGCAAAACGAACGTCGCGATAGATGCGGAAGACACAGGATTTTGGGTCAAGCCCGGCGACCGACGGATCGAACTTACTTATGCGGCCGATCAGGTCGTCCGTCACCGCGATCACGTTGTTATTCGCATTCTCGAACAGCTTTTTGTTCGCGGTAAACCATTCGCGGTTGTTGTTCTTTTCAAGCTTTTTTAGAAAATCGAGCGTTTCTTTGGCCAGCATAATTTTGGTATCTTAGCACGCACTGCACCTGGATCGTGCGTCGGTAAGACGATGGGTTCGGCTAATAGCTCTCAGAATGCTTTGAGAAACCTCCGCGAACTCAGCGTGATACTTCTGCGATCTCTGCGTTGAGTGATTGCCGAATAACTTTAAACGCGGAGTGCCCAGAGTTTACGCAGAGATCGGAGAGAAGAAGAAGAGCCAGCCGATAGCCTGTTCGGATAACATATTAGAAATCCGAGCAGTCGGCTAATCTTAGAACATTCATCAAAAAGTAAACCTAATGAAAATAGTAACGGCAGCCGCTTTGCTCATATTCTGTCTTTCAACCGCCGCTCAACATCCGTCCTGGAAGATCGCGTTCAACGTTCTTCAGGACCAAAAAGCCGACGACTATGAGGTCTATACGATCAGCCTCGACGGCACCGACCAACGCAACGTTACCAATCATAAAGATGTTGCGTGGACGTATTATTCGATTCCCGGCAAGCTGCTTTTCATCAGCGATCGCGGAGCGTGCAGACGTTGTTACTTTCTATACGAATCGGAAATCGACGGCGGCAACGTGAGGAAAGTTACGAACCTGCAGCTTGAAGATTCGTGGATGGGTAGCCGCAACAATGGCAGAGAGTTGATCGTTGCCGGACGCGTCGACACGCGCATCAGATATCAGCTTTTTCTCGTCGATCGCGAATCGGGACAGTACCGCCAACTTACCAATGAAACCGAATCCGCGTTTCGCGATCCGGTTTTCTCACCGGACGGAAAGCAAATCGCTTACGTCTATAAAAAGAACCGCACCGACCGGTCGGAGATCGAGGAGATGTACATTATGCATTCGGACGGAACGAACAGGCGTAAGCTGACGACTTATCCGGCGAACGATCCGCTTGGCAAGGAAATGAGCTACAAGGTCGGCCCGCCGCATTGGAACGCCAAATACAAGTTCATCACCTATCAATCGAATCAGGCTGGAAAGCAAAGTATCTTCGCTGTCACACCGGACGGCCAAAAGCAATGGAAACTGACCGAAAGCAAGCTCGATGAAGGCTGGCACGACTGGAGCCCGGACGGCGAGTGGCTGGCATTTGACTCACGCAATGAAGCCACCGGTCGTTACGACATCGTTTTAATGAACTACAAATCGAAAGACGTGAAAACAATAACGAGCACGAGCAGTTTCAAATACCATCAAGCTCCTGTTTTTCTACAGACGCTTAATCGCTGACCTAACGTAATCAAGTTTGCCCACGCAGAAAAGTTTTCTGTCATCTCAATGCAGACCTACGCTGGAATCGGACGGCTCGATTCCGGCAAGCGGCAGCCGACCCTTTACATACTCAAGCCCCAATCTTGTTAAGTTGTCCTCTTTTGTATAAGCCGAACGCACGACCGCGATAACAGAGGTTTTTAACTGGGCGCTCGTTAAGCGAACGAACTGGCCGCTTGGCACGGCAAATTCCGTGTAAACCGAAGCACCTTTTAAGCTGATCTCTTCCGTCACGGTGAACTCGGTTCGGATGACCTGGCCCGATGTGTTGAGCACTTCAAGGCTTGCGTCGATTGGGATTCGATACCGCGATTCCTCTCGACGGTTTGGATATGAATGCGCATCCGACGCTAAACTCGAATACTCCCATATCTTCGTTTCACCTGTTTCAATCGCAAACTCGGCGCTAAAACGCGTCAAAGGATTTTTCAGATAACCGGCCGGAGGGTGCTTTCCAACAAAAGCTACTCCGACATCAAGAACCATTTCATCCTCGGTCATCGGCTCCAAAACGCTGGTCCAGCGAACCAGCGCCCAAACGCGGTACTGATCTTCCGTGTGATCGAAGCAGCGGTATTGACGAGGCATCGCCACCGTCAGGTGAAGGATACGCCCTTTTTCTGTCAGGCGTTTAAGAATGAACCGCGTGCCCAGCGGCGTCACGTCGATCAAACGCGTTATCTCAGACCATTCGGACTCGGCACTCTCATGACCGCGAATGCGGACGGACAACGGAAGCTGTTTACGTTCGTATCTGCGCTGGACTTTTCCGGAATCAGCCATTTTTGTCTCCCTTCAACGAGTCGGCCAAAAAGCTTTCACGCTTTAATTCCGGCAAATTTACGTCTGGTTAGTGGATAAAGTCAACAGATGGGCGGAGCGAACGAGCCCTATCCGTGAAATCGAGCTGGCAACTCTAGCTCTGAAAAATGTAAAATTGACGCCATAGCGAGGAGAACTACTATGACCGGCTGTAAACACTTTGACTGAGATCACGGCCGCTACGCCAAGAGCGGACGGTTGTGAAGGATACCTAAAGACCGGAAATTGGTGGGTTCATCTTCGCCTCTGCCAAATGTGCGGACACCAAGGACATCGTAATGAACAAGCAGGTAAAAATTCTCCTCCAAACAACAATTCCGTTCTCTGAGGACGACTGGCACATCGGGCGTTTTTCGTTATTGACAGAACATCTGCGTTCGATAAAAGACGCCGATGGAAACGGCCTTTACGACGTCACGACGCGCGACCGTGAAGTGGACGTTCTAGGAGTCGATCCGGTAATGGCGGCGCTGGACGAATCGGATTACGATCAGTTGTGGCTCTTCGCATTGGATCTTGGCGAAGGTCTCACGCCGGACGACTGTGCCGGCATTACGCGTTTCCGCAACCGCGGTGGCGGAATTTTTTCCGCTCGTGACCATAACGACATGGGGTCGTCGCTGTGCACGCTTGGCGGCATCGGCGCGGCCCATTATTTTCACTCCAAACAGCAGGACCCGGATGAATCGCGCAACTGTCGCGACGATCAGGACACAAAGACCATCGACTGGCCTAATTACCATTCGGGATCGAACGGGGATTATCAAAAGATCAATGCCGCCAACCACGAACTGCTTCGCCGCACGGACCGTTCGCCGATCGAATACTTCCCCGCCCACCCGCATGAAGGCGGAGTCGGAGCTCCGGCAGACAACGCATCGGCAAAGGTGGTCGCGACCGGTACAAGTAAAGTAACCAGTCGCCCGTTCAATCTTATCGTCGCGTTCGAAAGATCGACCGACGCCCGAGGCAACGACTGCGGACGGGCGATAGCCGAATCCAGTTTTCACCACTTTGTCGATTACAACTGGGATCTTGATAAAGGCTGCCCGACGTTTTTGGAAGAACCGCCAGGTTACGAAATCAAACAGACTCCTGAAAAACTCGAAGACGTGAAGCGGTACGTGGAAAATGCCGCAAGATGGCTATCGCCGGGAACGCAGGCGCCCTCGCCTGCATGAGTGCGAAGCACGAACAAACGGTGGTAATCTCAATTTTTGAAATACTAACTTGATTCGCCGCCAAAAAACGGCGGAGTGCAGGCGATATGAACGAACTTTTCCCCGAAATACCTCTCGAAGCCTGGCGGCCGACCAAGAACACGCTGCATCTTTATTGCCAGATCGTCGGCAAGATCCGTCTCGCGATGCACCCGCGGATCAACCATTGGTGGCACGTGCCGCTTTATGTTACGCCGCGCGGTTTGTCGACGCGGACGATTCCATACAGCGGCGGCAATTTTGAGATCGAGTTCGATTTTCGCGATCACAAGCTGAAGATGCAGACGAGCGACGGCGGCTACGAAGATTTCGCCCTGTACGGCGGCCTGACCGTTGCGGATTCTTACCGCAGCACGTTCGCCAACCTTGCCAAGCTCGGCAGCTAACCGACGAGAAAACCTATTCCTTACAGCGCCGCC
>CADEEU010000181.1 GCA_902826385.1 uncultured Acidobacteriota bacterium
ACACGAATCCGCGAACATCGCAATGTCCTGACACGGCTGCGTCAGCATAAACACGACATAAAAGATTACTGCGAACGAGACTGATTTCATCTTTCAGCTTTGTTCAGAATGTCCTGCAAATCCGTCGGTACCGGCATCGGTTTGAAGAACCAGACATTCGAACCACCAGTATTGCCGCGCGGATAGATACCGAAAGGCGTCTTGGTAGCGGCGCCGACAAGTCGAACTATCTGGCCCCAAATCTCGCGGGGCGAGCGCATTCGAAGGGCTAGTTTGAACATTCGCCAATGAACTCGCACGTGCTCATGCGTCGAAGCCTGGCCAAGAACGTGGGCACGTTCGAGATGACCGAATGCTGTCGCCAGATCATCCGCCGCGGCGCATTCGTCCGCAAGGGATATTTCTTTGTTGATGTGCCTGTCGAGCAATTTCATTCGGCCTATTGGATAAAAATCAGGAGCACGCCGCACGGGTCCCAAACGTGAAAGATCTTCGTGTCGCCGCCGACCACTTCGGGAGTGTCGTAGCGAGCGTTTCCAAAATCGCCGTCGTCTATTATCTTTCCGGCGTGTCGATGCCACGCGTCCACGTCTTCGACCTCGAACTTTATCATAAAGTTCTCAGCCCAGTCCTTATTATAATAGTTTTGGAGACGAAACTCGGCACCGCCAAGTTTGCAGTCGACATCGCCTGCCCAAGCTTCGGTCATCTCAAAACCGAGTTCGGAATAAAATCGCTTTGACAGTTCGAAATCTTCAGACGGAACGTAGCATTTGAGGCCGGTAATTGTCGGATTCATATCGATGATGCTATCAGAATCTAATTTTAAGGGCGACAGCATTCACCTGCCGCCGGCGGACATTTTGCCGATCCGTAAGAACAGTAAACACAACAATCGCCCGGAAGCGGTCGAAGCAGCCTGCCGCAATTCTCACATTCCCAAAAGAACACGCACGAATCGGTCGGCATGGCGTTCGTTGTCCTGGAACCACACTCGGGACACGTTATCGTTGAAAAAAACGTTACAGGCATTGGGTTGTAAACGCGACAAAATAGCCGTTCGGGTCCTGGACGGCGAATTCATACATTCCGTAGTCCATGACTTCAGGGCCCCAGGCAAATTCAACCTTACCCCGAAATTCGTTCGCCAGATCATCTATATTTTCGCAGAATACGTAAAGCGTCCCGCTGAATACAGGCGCAATCGGCGTGCCTACCGGCGGGTCACTATAGAATTGGAAAGTTACTTCATCACGAACGACCTCGGCCCACTCGGCGGTTTCGCGGTCTCCTTGACAGCCCGTCACGGTAAAACCAAGGACTTCGTAGAACGCAAGTGTCTCCGAAATGTTTGTCACGAACAGTGATGGGACAATCTTAGTGCAACTCACAGCGATCAACCTTACACATTAAACCTAAAATCCACGACATCGCCGTCCTGCATAATGTATTCCTTGCCTTCAAGACGTGCGAGGCCTTTTTCGCTGGCGGCTTTGCGGCTGCCGCAGGCTACGAGGTCGTTGTAGCCGACTATCTCGGCGCGGATGAAGCCGCGTTCGATATCGGTGTGGATCTCGCCGGCGGCCTGTGGGGCTTTTGTTCCGATCGGGATGGTCCACGCGCGGACCTCTTTTTCGCCTGCGGTCAGGAACGACATCAGGCCGAGCATGTGATAGGCGGCTTTGATCAGTTTATCAACCCCGCTGGAATTTAGTCCAAGATCTTTCAAGTATTCGTCGCGTTCGGCCGGATCGAGCGCGACGAGTTCTGCTTCAAGCTTGGCACAGATCGGGACGACATCGGCGTTCTCGGTTTTTGCGTGGGCGATGACGGTCTCAACGTATTCGTTCGATTCGGGGTCGGCCAGCGTCGCTTCATCGACATTCGCGGCGTAGATCGTGGGCTTGGTCGATAAGAAGAACCATTTCCTGACGATCTCTCTTTCATCGTCGCTCAGGTCGGCGGCTCTGGCAGGGCGGCCTTCTTCAAGGACCGGCTGAATTTTGTCCAAAATCTCAAGCTCACGCTTTGCATCTTTGTCGCCTGAGGCTTTTACCGCACGCATTGCTTTGTCGCGACGTTTCTCGGCCGAAGCCAGATCGGCCAGTGCAAGCTCGATCTGGATCGTCTCAATGTCGCGGATCGGATTGACCGAACCTTCGACGTGGACAATGTTGTCGTCGTCAAAACAGCGGACGACCTGGATCACGGCGTCGGTCTCGCGGATGTTGGCAAGGAACTGATTGCCCAGGCCCTCGCCCTTCGACGCTCCGCGAACGAGGCCCGCAATATCGACGAATTCGACCGTCGCCGGCACTACCTTTTGCGCCTTGTTCATTTTTTCGAGAACAGGCAATCGCTCGTCGGGAACGGCTACGACGCCGACGTTCGGTTCAATCGTTGCGAACGGATAATTCGCGGCAAGAGCCGCTTCCTGTGCGGTCAACGCATTAAATAAGGTCGATTTTCCTACGTTAGGCAGGCCTACAATTCCAGCTTGAAGCATAATTCTAGTTGACGGCCCGGCCGCGAATCATCCGCTTCGGGCAAAACTAGAATTGTAGCGTTTCGACAGCGGGAAGCGAAATGCGCGTGCCGAATACGGAGGCCGCGCGTCAGCAAGGGCGTTACGCCCTTGCTGACCTCCACGGTGTTCAGCATCTATCTCGGCAAATAAGCCGTCGGGATCGCTTTGTCGTTCGCGGCGCCGAATTCGCGGATGGCAAAGCCAGCCTGACTTTGGCTCAAGTACCAGGTATTATTCGACGGCCTGATGACGGAAATGTCATAGCGTCCGTCGCCGTCGTAATCACCTGTGACCGGGACGTCGCCCTCAACGCCGAACTGCTGGGTCAGGAATCCTTCGGTCGTGCGCGAAAGAAACCAGGTGCCGGTCGACGGCCGGAAAACGCCGAAATCGGTTTTGCCGTCGCCG
Organism: uncultured Acidobacteriota bacterium; assembly: GCA_902826385.1. Classification (GTDB taxonomy): domain Bacteria; phylum Acidobacteriota; class Blastocatellia; order Pyrinomonadales; family Pyrinomonadaceae; genus OLB17. The sequence continues at coordinate 2,936 of CADEEU010000181.1, forward strand.
TCATAGTCGCCCTGGGCCGGAGTGTCCGACGCTTCGCCCCACACGGCGGTGAAATAGTTTCCGGCCGAACCCTGTACGTACCACGTTCCGTTCGAAGGACGCCAGACTGCAATATCGGATTTTCCGTCACCATCGTAGTCGCCTGCCGCCGGCCGGTCGCCGAGCTGACCGAAAGGAATCTGCACGAATGTGTTAAGACTGTCGCTGAGAGCGATGTACCAAACGCCTGTCGAAGGCCGGAAAACGGCGATATCCGTTCTTCTGTCGCCATTGTAATCAGCCTGTGCCGGAATGTCCCCCATCTCGCCGTAAGGGCGAACGTTGAAGGACCCCTTCGTTCTGAAATACCAGGTAGAGTTACTCGGTCGAAAAACTACGAGGTCGGTCCGCCCGTCGCCGTCGTAGTCGCCTGGTGCCAAAATGTCTTCGGCGGTACCGAATTCGTAAATGTTGTACGACGGCCCGAGCGTTCCCGCAATGAACCATTGGCCGGTCGCCGGACGAAAAACGCTGATATCGGTTTTGCCGTCGCCGTCGAAATCGGCCACCTTGTTTCGCGGAACGGGAATACCCGCGACCGGGCCGTCGGCAATGTTGCCGTCGATGTTGAACGTGATACCCGCCCAAGTCTCGTTGTGCGGCGCCTGCCACTGTTTGATCCGCTGGTGATTGTTCCAGAAATTAGTAGGGAAATTCGGGAAAAGACCGTATGTCCAGACCGAAGGGATGTTATCCCAGCGTGCCATCCAGATCGCATCCATGCGGCTGGCCGGCGCCAGCGTCACCCAATCTTCCTGCGCGTTTCTCGGCGACCCGTAAACGCCCGACACGTAGCCCAACTCGCGGATACGTTCCGTCCAGCCTTTCAGAAAAGCTATCGTTGCAGCACGGCAACCCAGGGTGTCGGGCGAAGGCACGTTGTACTGCTCCATGTCGTAATAGAGGACCGAACCGGCAGTCAGCCCGATGCTTGCCGCATCCGTTGCGGCAATGTCGGCCTCGCCGCGGCCTTGCGTTTCCGCCAACGCCGTATCGTAGCTGTGCTTGTGCACGGTGGTCGAAACCGAGCACGGCGACTGATAACCGACAACGGTCGGAATTATTCCCCACCCTTGCGCACTTATCGCGTTGATCCAGGCGGGATTGTTCGTGAAAGGCTGCGTCGGGCAAGCTCTAGCCCTGCCGCTGAAATAAATATTGGTGTCGAAGAAGTAGGAATTATCCCACCATAGCTGCATCTGCGCGACCGTACCGGCCTGGCATTTATCAAAGCCGCGGTTCAAGCTTGTTCGGATCGAACCTCCGGGCGGCAGTGCGAACGTTCGGTTTTGATCGGCTTCGAGCTGCGCGGCTTCTATTTTAGCCCTGTTCAATTCGACGATCCGGGCAGGAGTGATGTCTTGCCATGATCCTTTTGCGATGTCATTTCCATCAGCGGGAAAATCAGTTCTGTAAAGCCTTGTCGTCTGCACACAGCCTGTCTTGAAACCGGCACATTGCCCGGATGTTTCCACGGCCCAATTTTCCTTGCGGGACACGGCGTCAGCTTCGTCATCCCGGCGCGGCTCGACCGAGCGGCTGACGAATTGCCACGTTGCTCCGTCATCGTAAGAACGATAGATGGCGTTACCTGTAAAATTGGAACTGGTTGGTATTCGAGCGGATATTTCGAACGACCCGTCTTGCTTCCGAGAAAGCACGGAATTATCGAGGTCGAGTTCGAAGTACGCGGAATTCTCAAGCGTGACGGGCCGCTCCGTCCAGTTCAATCCGCCGTCTGTTGTACGTGCAACTTTGAGAGTCGCAGAGGACGCGTGTGTGATGAGTACAAATCCAGTGCGCTTGTTTTCAAAGAAAACCGAAGCCACAACATCGCCGCCCGATGCTGGTAACACCAGGACATGCCATGTTGCTCCCGCGTCGTCAGTTCGAAAAACGACATCGGACGTATAGGCGATGGCCGATTTCGCGTCAAAGGCTATGAGGTCTTTGATTAGATGATCGGCCCGCCCCTGATCTTGCGTCGCTTCGTAAAGAAATTTTGGCTGCCCAAACCAGCCCTCCGCCGAGATCGCGACTTCGCTCAAAGAAATGGTCAAGAGAACCGCCAGTAACGCCTTTTTCATTTTCCCCTCCCCCGGTATTTGAAATATTGATGGAATTTGAAAAAAGTATAGCCTAGGGTGATGACTAAAATCCAGAGGTTAATTCACGGTTTTCCTTTGTTTCAAACGAACGAGGAGTCCCAACGCTAAAACATGCTTTCACTAAATCCGGTTTTTACGCTAAGTTAAATCAACCTTCTCTGGTTGTTTATGATTGTTTCACTGGTCCTAATCCTGGTTGTCGCTACGGGCGGGTTTGCTCTGACTTATCTGATCGAGAAAGACCATCCGTTTCTGTGGCGATTGGCCGCTGGAACCGTGATCGGGTCGGCTATCTTCGGAACGGCGAGCTTTGTAATAGCTTTACTAACCGGCCTTAACGCAGCAGTTGTCGCAGCGGCGTTGGCGATCACCTTGATGCCGATTGGATTGATTCTGCGAGGGCCGCGGCGAAAAACTTTCGAGCACGATTGGGCGAAAGCAAAAGGAAGGATACAGGGAGCCAGCGGTATTAAGGCCGTCCGTGCTCTTTATTATGTCGGCTTTCTGGTTTTGTTCTGCCTTTTCTTTTCGCAGACGATGTACGAGACAGCCGAAGGAATCTATACCGGCGGTTCGAACAACCTCGGTGATCTTCCATATCATCTCGGGGCGATATTTAGCTTTACGGAAGGTGCAAATTTTCCTCCTATAAATCCGTCGTTTGCCGGTGCAAAGTTTTCGTATCCATTTATCTCGGACCTCGTGACGGCTTGCTTCGTGAAGCTCGGTGCCGGGGTTCGCGAGGCGATGTTCGTCCAGAATGTCGCGTGGGCGTTCGCTTTGCTCGTCATTCTCGAACGGTTTGTGCTTAGGCTTGTCGGCGACCGCCTTGCTTCCAAAATTGCTCCTGCTCTATTGTTTTTTAGCGGCGGGCTTGGGTTTATCTGGTTCTTCGGCGATTTCGGATCACAGGCGAAAGGCCTGGTCGAATTTATTTCGCAGCTTCCGAAAGACTACACCATTGGTGACGAATTCCGTTGGGGCAATTCGATGATCACGCTGTTTATGACGCAGCGAAGCCTTCTGCTCGGCATGCCGCTGACATTGATCGTTCTGGGCGGTCTTTGGGGAATATTCACCACAGAGACACAGAGACACGGAGAAGGAGAGGAAAGAGTTGATCCCAGTTATGGGTCTTTGTTGCCGATGCTGGTTGTCGGAGTTATCGCAGGTCTGCTGCCGCTTGTGCATCTGCACAGCCTTGCGGTTTTGTTTGCGGTGACTGGCATTCTTTTCTTTTTGCGGCTTGATCAATGGCGTGAGTGGATCGCTTTCGGGCTGGGCGTATGTATCGTCGCAATACCGCAACTAATTTGGTCGATGACTGGAAGTGCTACAGAGACGACGAAGTTTTTTTCGTGGCATTTCGGATGGGATTCGCGCGACCTGAATGTGTTGTGGTTTTGGATAAAGAATACGGGGCTGTTGTTTCCGCTGCTGGCCGTCGGAATGTACCTGTTTTGTTTTGCACGAAACGAAAAGGGTGAAGATGAAAAGCCGGAAAACCGGCGAATATCTCTGTTGTTTTTTTATATTCCGTTTGCACTTCTGTTCATAATTTCAAATATCGCGAAGCTTGCCCCGTGGGAATGGGACAATATCAAGGTGCTGATCTATTGGTACCTTGGCTCGCTTCCATTCGTTGCGTTTGCTCTTTCGTGGCTTTGGCAAAAGGGCACGGCGTTGAAGGTTGTCGCCGGTGCGTGTTTTGTTCTTCTGATCCTGTCAGGATCGCTGGATGTTTGGCGAACTATCTCTGGGGCGAACAAGATACGCGTTTTCGATGCCGATGCGGTTAAGATCGCGGATCGCCTGGAGAAATCCGTCCCAATCAACGCGATGTTCCTGAACGCTCCGACTTATAACTCGGCCATTGTGCTGACCGGCCGGCAATCGCTGATGCGCTATCCAGGGCACCTTGCTTCGCACGGTATCGATTACGTTCAGCGTGAGAATGACGTTAAGATCATTTATTCCGGCGGGCCGCAGGCTGACGCGCTTTTGCAAAAATATGGAATCGATTACGTGCTGGTTTCGCCCGAAGAACGCAACGTGATGCGTGCGAACGAACTACACTTTCGTAAGTTTCCGGTATTTGCCGAGTTCGGCCAATATAAGGTTTATAAAGTGAGATAAGAATTTTGGATGGTGGAAGAAGAGATTGAAGAACAAACAATAAGCAATCCTGACGAAACCCGATTATTTAGGGTCTTGGATATCGGCTGGCTTATAAACTGCGGCCTTATCACGGCGGTTGCCGTTTTTTTACGATTTTTCAACCTTGGCCTCAAACCGTTTCATCATGACGAAGGCGTCAACGGTTTCTTTCTGGCCCCGTTGTTTCGTGAGGGCGTTTATAGGTACGAC
>CADEEU010000182.1 GCA_902826385.1 uncultured Acidobacteriota bacterium
TCGAAGAAGAAATGGCCGGGCGATTGAAAGTTGGCGTCGGCGATTCGATCACCTTCGACATTTCGGGACGAAAAGTCACAGTTCAGGTCGCAAACGTACGCAAGATCGATCTTCGCAACACACGCACGGCCTTCATTTTCGTGTTCCGTCCCGGCGTGCTTGAAAACGCGCCGCAAACATTTGCGGCCACCGTTTTGTCTCGCGTTCCGCCGACCGAGCGTCAGCGTCTGCAGCGGGACATGATCGGCAAATTTCCGAATATACAAATATTCGACGTAGCCGACATCGTCGCGACCGTTCAAAAGCTGGTCAGCAACTTTGTATTAGCAATTTCGTTTGTCGGCAGCTTTGTGATCCTGAGCGGAATTTTAATTCTGATCGGCTCGATCGCGTTGACCAAATCGCAGCGTATTTACGAGAACGCGATTCTAAAAACTCTCGGTGCAAAACGGCTGACGCTTGCCGCAATTCTTTTTGGCGAGTACGGCCTGCTCGGGCTGCTTGCGGGCGTGATCGGCTCAAGCTTTGCGATCGTACTTTCGTGGGCCGTAAGCAGGTTTATTTTGCAGATAGACTGGCAGTTCGATTACGTGCTGATGGTAGTCGGGATCTTCGCGACGGCGCTCGTGGTCGTAGTCGTCGGTTGTCTTGCAAGTTTTGACGTGTTATTCCGGAAACCGCTCGGAACGCTTCGCTCGCAGTAAAGTCAATTCTTACCGTCAACGAAGGGATATGGGGCAAGAACGGTGCGCATGTTTACGAGACCGAAAAGTGTCTCAAGAAAAGCGCCGAAGCGGTGCAGGATCGGCACAAGGTCGGTCTTGTCGCTTGTAGCAAAAACTTCTTCGGTAAAACGCTCCAGCGTCTCCTGATCTTTAAAGAACAGGAAGGTCGCTGCATCGTTCGTAAATGCGGTCAGCTCTTTACGTGCCGCGTCGACCAGTTCTTTTTGCGGATCGACCTCGGCGGCCTGGACCGCCTTCAATGTCTTCCACAGATAGCGGCGAAGCGTAAGCGAACGTTCCGTCTTTAGCTGAATGCCCGGGAAAAGATCGGTCACTATCACATCCGGATCGACCAGCCGTGCAAATCCCGCAAGTATCTGTTCGAAGGAATCATTTAGCGAAGCGTACGCCGTTTCGACCCTGGCGTGGATAGACGGTGCCGGCCTGATGCCGACCAGGCCTGTCAGCTCCTGCTGATAAACTTTCTTCAACTCCAGCGAGGCCGTATACGACGCACCGTCAAGCTGTCCGAAAAGCTCGGCGCTTTCGTCCTGAAAACGCGTCAGACGGTTGTTGATAAAACCTATCAGGTCCTGCGATTTTTCGTGGACCTTTGAAAAGATCAGCACCGAAGTTTTCAGCGGCTCGTCGTTGCGGAGCATCGCGCCGATAACGTTCAACGAACGAATAATTATCGCGAAACGGGCCAGCACCTCGGTCAGATCGGCACGGTCCGAGAACGAAAGCGTTTTATTCGCAAGCAGATGCTTGAGGTCTTCGGGCAAATGGTTTAGCCCGTCGTTGCCCCATTCGCGGGTAAATTTCGCCGCCGTGGGTAATTTGCGCAGTTTGTCCGCCAGAAGCTGGTTCCACGCTTTCCACGATTCGAATTTGTGCGAGGTCGAGTCGATCAAATTCCGGTTGAGCACGATAAGTTCGCGCAGCTCCAGCACGAACGCGTCGCAATCTTCGGTGGTGAATCCGCCGTGCGGGCCGCCGTTCGACAAACCTTTCCGCAATTCGTAATTAAGATTCGAACAAAGGATCAACGCCGCATACGTCAGCCGGAACTCTTTCGCCCAGCTTGCCTCGGCTTTTCCGTTGCGTTGGGCATCACGCGATATCCTGTCCCAGTTGCACAAAAATCCGTCCAGGCCGGACAGCCACAGCCCGATCTCAAACAAAACTTCTCCCGGGTCGCGCACCGGTCTGACGGGCAACGCGGCCTCATAACTGGTTTCGTTAGAATGCGGCACGCCCGGATTTACAACGGTCGGCACAGTAGCGTTCAAGTCCAAAACGAATGATCCTCTTAAAAAATAGGAAGTTGGCGGCAGGCAGCGGAATTTCCGCTATATCTTTTATACAATATTTGTGGGCTTTTTAGCAATAAAAAGGTTTGGTGCAAGCCGAGAGGTATAGTTCGACGCAAATCGATTAATACCGCAAGTAATTCCGCAAGCCTGCTTTGCAGGCGAAATTATGTTAGCTACACACGAAGCCGAAGGCGAAATATGTAGTCGATGGATGTCAATTCCGCAAGCCTGCTTTGCAGGCGAAATTATGTTAGCTACACATGAAGCCGAAGGCGAAATATGTAGTCGATGGATGTCAATTCCAAAGCCTGTTTTTGCAGGCGAAATTATGTTAGCTACACATGAAGCCGAAGGCGGAATGTGTAGTTTGACGCATCGACGAGGACCAAAGCCTGTGTAACAGGCGACACCGGCGCCGCCTGTTACACAGGCTTCCGCGTCTTCTACTCCTCATACTACAGGTTCCGCTTTGCTCCACCTGTAGCTACCAAATGGCGTCTGCTTCGCAGACTGGTTTTCTTTCGCGAACTTGGAGTGTATTGCGTGAAAACATCCCTTTGCGAACTTGCCGTGCTTTGCATGAGATAAAAAATGAAGCCAATCGAAGAGAACCGTCCTGTCATCCTGATCGCCACCGGCAACGCCGGCAAGGTGCGTGAGCTTTCGGTGCTTTTCGCCGAATTGCCGTTCAACTTCAGAGGCCTCGACGCCTTCCCCGTTATCGACGAAGTTCCTGAGACAGCCTCGACTTTTCAAAAGAACGCCGAGCTGAAAGCCATCGGCTATGCACAGCAAACCGGACTTATCTCTTTGGCCGACGATTCGGGTTTATCGGTCGACGCGCTCAACGGCGAGCCCGGCGTTCTGTCCGCGCGTTATGGAGGCGATGTGGGTTTCGATCAAAAGATGAAAATGGTCCTTTCGGCGATGGCCGATTCGTCCGATCCCGTTCGCACTGCGCGGTTCGTTTGCGCGATGGTTCTGGCCGATCCCGACGGCCGGATACTCGCGTCTGTCGATGGCGTTTGCGAAGGAACGATCGCGCACGCACCGCGCGGAAACGGCGGATTCGGTTACGATCCGATCTTCATCCCTGACGGCTATAACAACACGTTTGGCGAACTAAACGACGCTGAAAAGCAGCAAATAAGCCATCGCGCACGTGCTGCGGCAAAAATAATGCGATATTTACTCGCTTTTAAGGCACTTTGACTTGACCACTCCATTTTTGGCCTGTAAAATTCGACACTTGTTAGTTGGTCAGGAACAACTCGGGGCGTAGCACAGCCTGGTAGTGCGCTCGGTTTGGGACCGAGAGGCCGCAAGTTCGAATCTTGCCGCCCCGACCATTCCAAACCGACAACAAGACGACGACCTTGCCCATTTCTGCTGTAACGAATTAGCAGGCAATCAAATCAGTTCAAGTTCAATTTTTTCAAAATCCCTTTGGAGGTTACTCAAAACTTATGGCTCGTATGACACAAACAGAGATCATTAACACATTGGCGGAAGGTTCAGGATTGAAAAAGACCGACGTCAAAGGCATGTTCGATGCAATCGCAGCTCTCGCCGCAAAAGAGGTTAAGAAGAACGGCGAATTTACGCTTCCTGGCTTCGGCAAGCTCGTAAAAGCCACCCGCAAAGCCCGCGAAGGCCGCAACCCCGCAACCGGCGCCGTAATCAAAATCCCGGCCAAAACCACCGTAAAATTCCGCCTCGGCAAAGCCATGAAAGACGCAGTAGGCGGCAAGTAGTTTCTAATTCCGATTTTTCAGAACCAAAATGGCCGAAGATGCACCAAGCATCGTCGGCTATTTTTCTTTCAAAAGCTAACTTTTTCTACAAGATTCAAAAGCCGCCGCTGATTTTGACATCCCATCTTTGCCGGTGTATTCTTCCCTCAATCCAAGGTTAGTCAGTGTCGAAAAAGCCTTCTAACAGGCTTTCCCAAAATCTTAGAATATTGAGGCCCTCACGATGAACATGCGAATTTTGTCGCTTTTCACTGGATTTGTATCCTTTTTCTGTTTCGCTAATTCTATCTTCGGACAACCGAATAACCCACCGATCGCAGGTACTGATTCGATAACGGTCCACGGAAGCTGCTCTCATCCGCTAAGTAATTGTCCTAATGCTCTTTTGAACGATAGTGACCCCGATGTTGGTCAAACTCTTCATGTCGGGGGTCAAACTCTCGTGCCGGTTGGCAACCTCGGGGCCTTTTCTATCAATACCGGCGGCGGAATCGGGTTCTTTACCTATAATGGCGTTACCACCGGCTCTGCGACAATCCAGTATCAAGTTTGCGATACTGGCGTACCGCAGATGTGCGCGTATGCTACTGTTACGATCAGTGTCTTTAATTCGGAGCCTCAAGCGGGAACGGATTACTATGAGGTTACAGGAGGGACTTTCGAGTCAAAACCTGGAGACGGTATTTACTCAAATGACTCGGACCCCGACGGCGACTCATTTTCGACCGGCACTTTCACCAACTATGACTCGCCCCATGGAGCTCTAACAGTTTACGAAAGCGGCAAGATATATTTCGCAAGGACTACACCTTTCACCTATTCCGGAACAATCGAGTACGGATACCGGATATGTGACGGGCTGGGCGCGTGCAGTTGGGGCACGATTGTTATTGCACTACACGGAGCGGACAATACTGGAAGTTGTCCCAAATACCCTGAACCCTCTAATGCCGAGGGTAAGCCGGTCAACGTCACAACCGGTAACATGTGGCTGGAACAAACCGATTACAGTCTCCCCGGAATTGGGGAGCAAATCGCAATCAATCGGTTTTACAACAGCGTAAATCAGTCGAACGGTTTGTTCGGCTTCGGCTGGTCTACCAAGTACGACGAATCGCTCTTTGCCTATGGCGACAAGATGCTCCGGCTGAACCTGCCTGACGGACACGCGATCTATCTAGCGCGTGCCTCAACCTCCAGTCCTTTCGTTACGATGAATTCGGATGTCCACGGTCAGATCTTACAAAACGCCGACAATTCTTATACCCTGACATTCAAGGATGGGCGAAGTCACAAGTTCTCGCCTGCCGGAAGGCTTTTGTGGCAGGAAGACCGAAACGGAAATCGGACGACGCTTAACTACGACGGCAATGGATTTCTAACGAGTATCGCCGACCCGTCCGGACGAACTCTCACCCTTAGTTATGCAAACGGAAATATAGTCGAGATAAGCGATTCCCTCGGTTCGGTGGCCGCTTACGAATACTATACCGGCACGACGAGACTCAAGACGGTCACGTACAACAATGGTTCGAATTTTAAATTTGAATACGACGCAACGACCGCGGCGGGAAAGGTTCTCCTTACGACTGTTAAGGATGCTCAGGATAATATTCTGGAAACTCACGCATACGATTCGACCGGAAGGGCATTGACCTCTGAAATACAGGGCGGAAAGGAGAAGTACACCTTTAACTACTCCAACTGGACGGCCACTGTTCCCTTTACAAAGGTGACTTATCGAAAGCAGCCTACAGACCCCGACATCGAGACGAAGTATTATTTTGACCGGTCGCAGAGCCGAAACACAGTCACGAAAACCGAAGGGGTCTGTTCGTGCGGCGGAGCAGGTTCCGAAGTCACCGAATTCTTTTACGACGGCAGGCTGAACCTGACAAGAAAGGTGGATGCCTTGTCCAACGAAACCCTGTTTGGCTACGATTCCGCCGGAAACCTTGTCACCAAGACCGATCGATTCGGGACCGAAAGATTCACTTACGATTCGTTCGGCCAATTGCTGACCTACAAAGACCGCATCGATTCGCAGGCGACCAATGTCAATACGGCCGTAATGACCTATAACTCGGCTGGCAACCTTCTGACCTATACGGACGCCTTAGGCAAAACGACAACGCTTGAGTATCCGACGACGAACAACAAAGGCCTGCCGAAATGGATAACGGACGCTCGGAACAATACCACTAATCTCAAGTGGTTCGCTTCGGGCCTGCTTGACGAGGTTGAAGACCCCTACACAAAGAAAACAAAGTTCACCTATGACGCGAGAGGCCGGACGAAGACCGTTACCAACGCCCTCAACCATGTAACGACCTACAACTATTTCGACGACACGAACCGAAAGGTCGAGATGATCTATCCGAACGCGGACAAGATCACCTACAAATACGACATTCGCCGTCTGCTTGAATCGGTCACCGACGAGCGCGGTAAGATCACCGGTTACGAATTCGACCCGCAGTACCGGCTAAAGAAGATAACCGACCCGCTCGGGCATCTTAAGCAGTTCGGATATGACGACATGTCGAACATGACATCGTACACCGACGCATTGGGCAACGTCACCAATTACGAGTACGACGATTTTAACCGGATAAAAAGAGTTATTCATCCGGCGGCGACCTCGGGCGGGACGCGGTTGGATGAGGAATACGAGTACGACAAGCTTGGGCGGATAAAGAAATACACCGACACGGCGGACCGGATAACGCAGTACGCTTACGACGACGCGACGCGGACGAATACCGTTACGAACGCCGAGGCCGAGGTCACGACGACCAAATACAACTCACGCTTTCAGACAATCGAAGTAAAAGACGCCATCAACCAGACCTACACGTTCAACTACGATCCGCTCGGACGGCTGCTCAGCCAGACCCGTGCGGGCGGCACGATGGCCTTTGAGTACGACAACGTCGGCAACCGCAAAAAGCGGACCGATTACGCCGGACGTGTAACTAACTACACCCACGACAACCTCAACCGCCTGACCAAGATCGAATACGACCTCGGTATCGACAATCCGGTTGACAAACAGCAATCTACCTACGCCTACGACGACATCTCGCGCCTGACCTCGGCCGTCAACGAAGCCGGCGCCGTAACCTTCAACTACGACAACCGCGGCCGCGTCATCAACACGACCGACGTTTTCGGCCGCTTCATTCAATACGAGTACGAGCGGACGCCGACCGTCAATCAGAAACGCCTGAAATTCGAAGGCGCGATGTACGCTGCCTATAACTTCGACGACGCCGGGCGATTGGCAAACATAGTCAACTCGTCCGACAGCACGGCGACGACATTCGGCTACGACAACGAGGACAAGATCACGTCCCGCGTATTCCCGAACGGCGTGACGACGACCTACGAGTATTACAACAACGATCTGCTCAAGCGGCTGAAGGACTCGACGACGAGTGCTCCATTGTTCGACCGTCAGTACAACTACAACTCGTCGAATCAGATCAGCCAGATAACCGACCTGACACAGACGCGCATGTTCGGCTATGACAACGTTGACAGGCTGCTGAGTGCAAACAGCACTCTGTCAGGAGCGAACGAGACCTATGCCTTCGATGACGTCGGCAACCGTACATCGAGCCATC
>CADEEU010000183.1:0-6090 GCA_902826385.1 uncultured Acidobacteriota bacterium
AAAGAGGACACGAGATACATCTTTCGCGTTGTCGGATTCGGCGGCGAAAAGCTTGAGATCAAAAACGGTCAGCTGTTTGTCAACGACCAGGTGATGGACGAGCCTTTCGAGAAGGTTGCATCTGATGACAATTTTGGTCCGGTAGTCGTACCGCGAGGTGAATATTTCCTTCTCGGCGACAACCGACCAGAAAGCGACGACAGTCGTTTCTGGAAGCCGCCGACGATAGGTAAAGAAAGGATTGTTGGTAAAGTCGTGAAGATCTTCTAGGTTATGGAAATCAAAGCAATAGGCTGCGAACCCTTGTCGCTAAAGCGCGTCGGCATGAACGACGGGCACACGCTGAAGGTGTATCAGGACACCGGTGGGTATGTGCAGCTTAAGAAGGCGTTCGGGATGGCGGCGGCGGATATTATTGAAGAGGTTAAGAAAAGTTCTCTTCGCGGACGCGGCGGTGCGGGGTTTCCGACTGGGATGAAATGGTCCTTTGTGCCGAAGGATTCGCCGAAGCCGAAATATGTCGTATGCAACGCGGACGAATCGGAACCGGGCAGCTTTAAGGACCGATACTTACTCGAATACGACCCGCACGCATTGATCGAAGGTATGGTCATCGCCGGCTGGACGCTGGGCGCAAGTACCGGTTATATCTATTTCCGCGGCGAGTACAACTATCTCATCAAGATAATGGATGTCGCTCTGGCCGAAGCACGCGAGGCCGGGATTCTGGGCAAGAACATCTTCGGCTCCGGGTTCGAGATGGACATCCATACGCACACCGGTGCGGGTGCTTACATCTGCGGTGAAGAGACCTCATTGCTGTCCAGCCTCGAAGGCTACCGCGGCCACCCGCGAATGAAGCCGCCGTTTCCTGCCGTCGAAGGATTGTATGCGAGTCCGACGATCGTAAACAATGTCGAGACTCTCACGTCTATCCCGCAAATTGTCGAAATGGGCGGCATCGCGTGGCGTGACCTCGGCACGGAAAAATCGGGCGGAACGAAGCTGTGGTCGATCAGCGGGCACGTGAAAAAACCGGGCGTTTACGAGCTTCCGATGGGCTACGCCGACATGGAAAAGTTCATTATGGAAGACTGCGGCGGCATGCTGCGGAACAATAAGCTAAAAGCCGTGATCCCCGGCGGGTCGAGCGTTTACATCATGAACTCCGGGCAGATCCTCGGCAAAAACGTCACGCTCGATTACGAAGGCCTGGTCGAGGCCGGTTCGATGCTCGGCACCGGCGGGATGATGGTGATGGACGAAACCGTCGACATCATGGAGACGACCAAAAACCTGACGGAATTTTACAAACACGAATCCTGCGGCTGGTGTACGCCGTGCCGCGAGGGGACCGATTGGCTGGTGAAAATTTTTAACCGCATCGCGACCGGCGGCGGACGGCCCGAAGATGCACAATTGCTGCTAGACATCTGCGACAACATCGAGGGTAAAAGTTTTTGTCCGCTGGGCGACGCGGCCGCCTGGCCGATCCAGAGTGCGATTAAACAATTTCCTGAAGATTTTATGAAACGGCTGACAGCAACAGATTCCTAGGAAAGCGGAGGACAAGTTCACATGTATCACATAACAGAACTGGCCGGAAAGGGCGGCGATCTTAGTTACGGCTTTAAGCGCTTGTTCTTCAGCATGCATTTTAAGGTCAAAGACAACGCCTTTAAATATGCCGCTCAAACATGGGAGCGCGTTGTAAAGAGCCGCCATGCTTTCGATTACTCGAAGGACGAGTTTCTAAGCTTCGAACTTTCGACCGAGGGTGACTTTAAAACTCACTGGCGAACGGTGAATGACCGGGCTCGAACCGGAAATTACGCAGTTTGGGCGGGACATCTGCTTACGCACGCTTCAATTCAGGACAACCACAACGATGGCATTGAATTCCGCAGCGACGTCGGCGAAGATGGTACATTGAAAAGCTCCGAGATAGCCCCGCTTCCGGTGCTGCCGTGGCGGCCGGAAAGTTTTCTCGTTTTAGCGGGATGCAACACCGGCTTAAGCCGTGTCGGGTGGAACCCAGGTGCCGCGTTTGCACAGCATCAGAAGGTTACGACGCTAGGTCAAACCGGCTATGCATACTTTTCGAAAAAATGGCATGACTTTTCGTCCAAGACGAACGAGACAGAGATATGCCTATGGGCTTACAGTCGCGGCAAAAATTCCTGGTTCGGTTCCGGAGGCAGGTTAGCGGGAAGAGTTTTTAATGCCTGATCCTGTGAGAAAAATTCTGAGCTTGCTTTTGCTTTGCGTGACTTTGTTGGGTGTAATAACGCTTGGGTTGATCTTTTACCGAGTGCTGATGTTTAGCGATAACCATGTTGGATGGAACGTACTTTTTCTACTTCCAATTTTCGGCGTAATCGCTTTGCTTGCCTTGATAAGGCGAACGCAGTCGATCGGTTCGCACGGGATCAATCACGCGTTGATAGCTTTTGGTATCCTGTCGGCAATTCTGGTAGGGGTTGTTTATCATTTCAACATTCTGCTTCCCTATGAAGTCTGGATAAAACGTGGAATGCCGGAGCGGCCTTTTTGATGGACGCCAGGCTAAGTTACAGAATTAAAGGAGAAATTGAACTATGGGAAAAGGCGACAAAAGAACACGGCGCGGCAAAATCTTTGCCGGTAGCTTCGGCAAGACGCGTCCGAAATCGAAAAAGAAGAAGGTTCCGGCTGCTGCCGCCGAAAAGAAAGACTAGATATTCGCTCTCTCTTTCTTCTTCTTTTCCTATCCTCTTGCTCGGTTGGTTAAAAACTAGCTAACCACCGCTCAAGAGGAATTAAGAAGGAATCTGAAAGAACTTAAATCGAACGACACGATTAGATGTCAACAGAACTTATAAAAGTCACGATCAACGGCCAGGAAGTCGAGGCCGAGAAAGGTGCGGTCTTGATCGACGTGTGCCGCGACAACGGCGAGAACATTCCGTCGTTTTGTTACTACAAAGACCTCGAACCGCAGGCCTCGTGCCGCATGTGTTTGGTGCGTATCGACAAGATGCCGAAACTGCAGACGTCCTGCACCATAAAGGTAACGGATGGGATGGCCGTTACAACGCGAAGCCCGGAGATAGAAAAGGCACAGCGTTCCATGGGCGAGTTTTTGCTGACGAACCATCCGCTCGATTGTCCCGTTTGCGACCGCGGCGGCGAGTGTGAGCTGCAGGAAGTTATTTTCGATTGGGGCGATGTCGAGGAACGCTTCACCGAAAAGAAAAACGCCGCTCCCGAAAAATACCTCTCGCCGATCGTCGCGAACGACCCTCAGCGTTGCATCCTGTGCAAACGCTGCACGCGGGTCTGTAACGAATGGATGGGCGAAGACGCGATCGAGGCCGGCAACCGAGGTGCAAACACGGTCATCGGCACATATGGCGGGTGGCTGAACTGCTCGCAGTGCGGTAATTGCATCGAGGTCTGCCCGACCGGAACCTTGCTCGACGGCGTTTACCGTCATGAAACGCGGCCGTGGGAACTCGATCAAACGATCACAACCGATGTCTATTCGTCCGACGGCATGCAGCTTTCAATCGGTTCACGATGCGGCCTTGTCCACCGCATCGTCGCTCGCGACCGTTATGTGAACGGGCTGAACGGTGAATTTCTGGACGTGAAAGCTCGTTTTGCACATGAATTTATTAATCATAAAGACCGGATCAAAACTCCTCTTATTCGCTACTCGAAGGGCGGCAAACTGATCCCCGCGACGTGGGACGCGGCAATCGATCTGATCGGGCGGAAGTTTGAGGAAAACAGCGGGTCGGTCGGTGTCATCGCCAGTCCCCGACTGACAAACGAGTCGCTTTACACACTTGGCCGCTTTGCGACCGAAGCGGTAAAAGGGCCGATCGGTGTTGACGACCGCGGCGATATGTCGGCTTTCTTTGCAAACTTGAGTGCGCCGCTGGCCACGCATCACGACATTCGTTATGCGAAAACGATAATCCTGATCGGCGGCGAACCTGAAGAGGAACAGACCTACACAGCCAAACAGATGCGTCAGGCCGTCAGAAACGGCGGCGCAAAGTTGGTCGTCATCAACGAACGGCCAATAAATCTTGTCCGCAACGCGACGCAGTTTATCCACGTTAACGCAGGTTCGATCGATGCATTCGCCCTCGCTTTCCTGGGAGAGTCGGCCGACAAATTGATTGCCGACAAATGCGGAATCGACGCCCTTGAGGTCGAGACTGCTGGAAAGACGATCGAAGAAACCGAAGGCGACATCATTATCATGGTCGGCTCCGAATTATCGCCCGAAGCTCAGGCCCTGATCTCCGCCTCCGCGGGTTCACTCGCCGGTGAGGGACGGCGCGTGCTGCTTCATCCGCTTCCGCTTTACAACAATTCGGTAGGCGCGATCGACGTGCTGCCCGACGCAGAAACCGCCATCGGTGCGGCGGCAAAATCGAACGCATTGCTCGTCGCCGGAAGTCTGCAAAACCCGGATTTTCTTAAAGGCAAGGATTTCGTCATCGTTCAGGAATTATTCGAAACCGAGACGACCGCCTACGCTGATGTGGTGCTGCCGGCCGCCTCGTTCGCGGAAGTGGACGGAACATTTACCAATAACGCCGGTAACGTCCAGCGCGTCCGCAAGGCGATCGAGCCGCTGCATCAATCAAAACCCGACTGGATGATAACGAATCTGATCGCCCGTGAGATGGGCGTCGATCTCGGCTTCGATTTTTCGGCATCTGGCGTTTTCAAGAAACTTGCCGAAACAGTACAAGCTTACGAGGGACTCCGCTATCCGGCCTTAAAAGACGAATCGAACCCGGTGCAGGCGAAATACCCTATACAGTCTGAACTTGATGTTTCGGGTGCGGCTGCCGCGCTAAGACAGAGCTTAGAGGCGGGCCAACCCGGAGCTAGGAATAATGACGTGCCACACGTCGGCCACAAACTGCATCGCCTGACGACGATGACCAGCAAGACGGCTCAATTCCATTTGCTTGCGAATGGAAATCCGAAGCCGGCGAATTTGCTGCTGTCGCCGCTTCAACAGTTTGGTTTGGATGGCCTGGTTACATCGAACGGCAAGGCGGAAGCAGCCGTCGTCGAGGCAGGCGATCGCGAGTAATTTCGAAAGACATTTTCGATTATCAATTGGCAATTACTAATTAACAATTGATAAATTTTCTGGACATAAAAAGTCACCTAGTGTATGGAATCTGCTCTTAAGACAGCATTTCCCTTCATCGTTTTCAGCGTAGCGATTCTGCTCGCCTTTCAGGGCGTGCTGATGATCGTGGCTTATACCGTGCTGGCCGAACGCAAGGTGCTCGGCTGGATACAGGGCCGCATCGGGCCGAACCGCGTTGGGCCGTGGGGCGTGCTGCAGCCGTTTGCGGACCTGCTTAAGTTCATCTTTAAGGAAGACCTCGTCCCGGACAAATCGACGAAGTTCGTTTATTTTCTGGCTCCGTTGGTTGCTTTGACTTGCGCCTTGCTGCCCATTGTGGTTTATCCGTTTGGGCCGCAGATCGCCGACCCGCTTGGGTGGCTGGTTCCATACGTTTCGGATTGGCCGACGCTTGGGCCTGCCATTACGTGGATCGCTGAACAAGCTAAGAACATGCCGCTGACCATTGCTCAGATCGACGTTGGCGTGCTGTTCGTTTTGGGAATCACATCGGTCGGCGTTTATGGAATAGCTCTGGCCGGCTGGTCGTCGAACAGCAAATACAGCTTGATGGGCGGCCTGCGTTCTTCCGCACAGATGATTTCGTATGAGCTGGCCATGGGAGCGTCCGTGCTTGGTGTGGTTATGCTGGCCGGAACGCTCGATCTGAACGGGATAATCTACGCACAGATACAATCGCCGTTTCGGCTATTTATCATCCCACAGATCATTGGTTTTGTGGTGTTCCTGATCGCCGCTTTTGCTGAAACGAACCGAGGTCCGTTCCGTCTGCGCGAGGCCGAGACGGGACGCGGCGCGGGATGTCACAGAGCGTATTCTGCTCTGAAATGCTCACTGTGCTTCATGGACGATTGTATATACGTTTTTTCAGTTTCGGTTAGTGTCGCATATCTTTTGTTGTGCGTTTGGTATTTGCGCTGCACTGT
>CADEEU010000183.1:6100-7379 GCA_902826385.1 uncultured Acidobacteriota bacterium
AACTCGTCGCTGGATTTCACACAGATTATTCTGCTCTGAAATTCGCACTGTTCTTCATGGCCGAGTACGTGAACATGTTCACGGTTTCTGTTATGTGCACCGTGCTGTTCCTGGGTGGCTGGTATGTGCCCGGACTGGATTACTTAGCAAGACTCGTCGGTATCGAGGGCTACTTCGGAGCTGGGACGATCGGCTACGCACTTGTCAGCCATGCGGCGTTCATCGGGAAGATCTGTTTATTCCTGTTCTTTTATATCTGGGTACGCGGAACTCTGCCGCGGTTTAGGTTCGACCAGTTGATGAACTTCGGATGGAAGTTCCTGCTGCCGGTAGCTCTGGCAAATGTGATTTTGACGATAGTTGTTGTTTATTTGCTGAACAGTTAAAGGGTCGGAACCGCCCGCGTAAACGGGCGGTCGAGATGCGATATTAAATGGCGTTGTGATCGCTTGCGACGCCGCACCACCCGCTAACGCCGGTGGTTCTGACACTATGGCCGGAACAGTCCTCTTTTTCCTTTTCGCCGGATTCGCCATCGCGTGTGCCATCTCGATGGTGTATCACAAAAATCCGCTGTACAGCGCTATCTCGCTGGTTGGCGTGTTCATTGCTCTGTCGTGCATCTATGTCACGCTGGCTGCTCCGTTTATCGCGGCCGTTCAAATTCTGATATACGCCGGAGCGATCATGGTGCTCGTGGTTTTTGTGATCATGCTGCTGAACCTGGACGAAGACAAACCGCTTAACAGGCTGCGATATCTGTATGCTGTAGGCGGCGGGCTCGGCCTAATATTGCTGGTTCAGACATTCTTTATTTTTTACGCGGTCATGCGTGCACCGAAGAAGGCGGTTAACACAGAGGTAACCGCGGGCAAGACCCTTAGCATAGGCCAGGCGATGTACACCGAATACCTGCTGCCGGTCGAAATAGTCGGTATCCTGCTTTTGATGGCGATCATCGGCGGTGTGATTCTTGTCAGAAGATTAGACCCAGGGCATCTGCGTTTGGTTGTGAACGAAGAACTTGAACGCCGCAATGAAGAACAGGAAAAAGACGATTTCAGGGTTGCTCTTTAGAAGTTGAACGGGCACATATTGAACGGTCTGAATATTCCTTTTTACGCGTTGAAAATCTTCTTGTTCCTCTTCTTCAGTGGTTTGGCATTAAAACTTAACCACAGAAAAAGAGGAACAAGAAGAAAAAAAGGAGGAAGTTCCACCTGGATTTTGGTTGACTGATTTGGACTAAGAGAATGGAACCGAATTTAGCAAGTTATAT
>CADEEU010000184.1 GCA_902826385.1 uncultured Acidobacteriota bacterium
AAGGCGCCGCCCTCGCTTCCGACGCCTTCTTCCCCTTCCGCGACAACGTCGACGAGGCCGCTAAACTAGGCATCACCGCCATCATCCAACCCGGCGGCTCAATAAAAGACGAAGAGTCCATCGCCGCCGCCAACGAACACAGCCTAACAATGGTCTTCACCGGCATCCGCCACTTCAACCACTAACCCCCGACTTGTCAGAACCGGGAGCAGCAGCGACCGGGTTCCTAAAACCAAAAGACGCCGCACCCCTTTGTCCTAAAGGAGACGCTTTGTGACTCCAGCACTATCAATTGCCACTAGCTTTAGCTAGTGGACAGTGTTCCCAAGTAGTGCGGCTTTAGCCGAAAGCAAACTATGAACAATTCCGATCAGCTTTAGCTAGACAATGTGGTCTGCACCTCTTTCGGAGTTCGGCTAAAGCCGCTTGCTGTCATGAACGCCTACCACTAGCTAAAGCTAGTGGCAATTTAATTTGCGGGGACGCTCTGCTTCACCGGCGAGCCATAAAATTCCTCTGCGGCTATGCCGCCGCTTTCTCGATCGGGCGGCATAGCCGCGTTACTGAAGTTGGGCCGGTAGGAAAAGCTGAGCTTTTCCGCAAATAGACGGGCAGAGCCCGAAGGAGTTCATGTCTCACCAACTCCTCCACTGTCCACTGTCCACTCTCCACTCTCCACTCCTTCACGCCATTCCCCGTCGCCATTTTTGCGCAAGCCTGGCGGCCCTTGATTTTGTAATTCCGAGCTCGGCGGCGATTTGGCGATAGGTTGTCCCGGTTTGGCGAGAATCGTGGATGCGGCTGATGAGGCGACGGGTCGATTGGTCGATACGTGAAAAGCCGTAATTATCGAAGCAAAATGCGATCATTCCGTCGGCGTTCCGGGTGATGCCCCCAAACGGGACGCCGCCTTCCGGCCACGCGACCGGGCCGTTGCTTTTACGGAAATGGATAAGGCACCTTTTTTCAACACTTACGGGATCGGGGCCGAGGGCGAAAACGCTGTCGGCAAGACCGCACAGGGCCCGCGAACGCTTTAATTGGACCTCCTCGATGAGCTTGTCCCGCGGTGGGGAATCCGAACCCGTCAAAACAAGCACCGAAACGCCGAACTCATCCCGCATCTCTTTCAGCTTTCGCATCAGCAAAATCGGCTCCCGCGTGCCGTATTGCGTACGGTTCACAACGGTCAGATCGTCCATTATCACCGCCTCGAAACGGTCCGCGGCAACCCGATTCGCGAGCCACTCGAACAGGTCTTCGTCCGTCGCCGGACGGCCGCGATAGAACCGCTCGGCAAACGTGCAGCTTTTCAGGAAAACGCCGTACTCGGAAAAACGGGAATATCGTGTCTGGAACTGCGTCTCCGAGTGGTTCAGGTCGACATAAAGCACCTTTCGCCGCCGCGTCGGCCCCCGAAACCCGTCGATCGGCCGTCCCCGAGCCAATGCATCGCCGATCTGCACCGCAAGCACGCTTTTCCCAATCCCCGGCGGCCCAAACAGCAACGCCACCTCGCCGCCGAGCCAATAATCGTCAAACAACCGCTCCGGCAGACGGATCGGCCTCCCGTTAAAACATTCATTCGCTTTTTTGGGAATTGATGAACTGGCTTTTGTTTCGATCTTCATGTCTCCGGGCAAACCTCGCTTCTTCTCTTACTTCGCGCTCTTTGCGACTTTGCGTGAAATTCTCTTTTGGTTTCCCGCAAAGCCGCAAAGAACGCAAAGGAGAACGTTTCGAACAAAAAAGTATGGACATTTACAACACACGTATGCATAATGCATTCATACGTTGTATGGCACAACGTATCATATTCGAAACATGCAAGTCAAAAGTTTTTTGACAATTTAGCGGGACAAGGGGGCAAATTTGAAGGTTAAACCTAACGGTATCACTATTTGCATGTCCCAGACGACCGCCGGGACAGACCGGATACTTATTGGGTGGATCAAAACTCTTCGGCTGTGCCGCTAGATGTGCGGAAAAGCTCCGCTTTTCCGAAGCGGTTCTAAAAGCTTTCGCGGCTATGCCGCGGAGAAGAAGATGATAGCCGTCCCGGCGAAGCATAGCTTCGCCGCACATCGATGGGCAAGCCCAGGAAAGATCGACTTTTGACACAACCTCTAACGCGCGGGGTTGGGCAACCTACCCCTTCACGCTTTTGGCGGCCTTAAGGAGTTCGAGTTTGAAAATTAGACACCACACGCACGAAGAAAGTTCTTGACAATATCTTGTAGCAGTGTTTAAACTTAACGCAATTAGGACTACTAAGGAACGCTCGAAGGTTTTGTTAAGAAAAACCTCCGGGCGATTGTGCTTTAAAGTACGCCAGGTCGCGTTATCCCGCGGCCGTTTGGTGCTGTTCGTCGAGAAGCTTATCCCTTATTTCCTGTACGTATTTGATATCGTCCGGAACGACATCCGCCAGCGTAACAACCAGCTCGCCTTTGCGTGCGTATTTGATTGCGTGCTGAATGGCGTCGCGGCTGTCCGGGATGACACGCACCTGCGGGTCTTTACCGGCCTTTGCAATGCCTTCCTGCAGCAACGCGGCAACGTCGCCGGCGTTTCGGCCACGCAGATAGTGGCCGGAGCGGATGACGATTCGCTCGAAGGCTTCGCCGGCAATCTGGCCCATCTCGCGGATGTCGTCGTCGCGGCGGTCGCCCGGAACGGTCATCACGACGGTGCGGTATTTGTTGGGCAGACGCGAGGTAAATTTGGTCAAACCACGGAAACCGGCCGGGTTGTGAGCGTAATCCATCAGGACCGTAACCTGACCGACTTCCATGAAATTGAGCCGTCCCGGAGTTTGAGCAGTACCGGCGTTGAAGGTGGTCAATCCGACGCGAATGTCCTCAATCGAAACGCCGTGGACAAAACAGCCAAGCGTCGCCGCCAGCACGTTCTGGATCATAAACTCGGCGCGACCGCCGTAGGTAAGCGGAATGTTGACCACCTTTTCGACGCGGACCTTCCATTTGCCTTTGAGAATGGTGACAAAGCCGTTCTCGTAAACGCACGAAACGCGGCCGCGTTCGGCCCGGCGCTTGATGTTCGGATGGTTCTCGTCCATCGAGAAACACACGACCTTGCCGTCAACCAGGTCACGCATCTTGTAAACGAGCTCGTCCTCGGCATTCAGCACGGCGTATCCGCGTTTGCCGACAGCTCGCGGAATGACGGACTTAACACGGGCAAGGTCTTCAAGCGTGTTTACGTCTTTGAGGCCGAGATGGTCGGCCGCGACGTTGAGCACCACGCCGACATCGGCATGATCGAACCCAAGCCCGGAACGAATGATGCCGCCGCGTGCCGTTTCCAGCACGGCGACATCGACCGTGGGATCTTTGAGAACCAGTTGGGCCGAAACCGGGCCGGTGTTGTCGCCTTTGACGATCTGCTCGTTGCCGATATAGGTTCCGTCGGTCGTCGTAAAGCCGACCGTGCGTCCGGAATTACGCAGGATGTGAGCGATCAGACGCGTCGTGGTGGTTTTGCCGTTCGTGCCGGTTATGGCAAAGATCGGAATTCTGGACGGCGCACCCTGTGGGAACAGCATGTCAAGAACGTGCTCCGCCACGTTGCGGCCGATGCCTTCGCTCGGCGAAAGATGCATGCGAAAACCCGGAGCGGCGTTGACCTCGATGATTCCGCCGCCGCTTTCGCGAAGCGGCTCGCTGACGTTGGGCGCGATCACGTCGATGCCCGCGACATCGAGCCCGATGATGCGGGCGATGCGCTCGAAAAGGAAGACATTTTCGGGATGAACCTCGTCGGTGACATCGATTGCGGTTCCGCCGGTCGAAATGTTCGCGGTGGTCTTGAGAAACAGCACCTCGCCTTTCTTGAGAACGCTTTCCAATTCGTAGCCAGCCTTGCGAATGCACCGCGTTGTCTGGTTGTCGATGTCGATCTGGGTCAGCACATTCTCGTGCCCATAGCCGCGACGCGGGTCGGCGTTGGTTTGATCGATAAGCTGCTGAATCGACTGCTTGCCGTCGCCTTTTACGTGGGCCGGAACGCGTTCCGCTACAGCAATGAGGCGGTTGTTGACGACCAGGGCACGAAAGTCCGCACCCTGAAGCTGCTGCTCGACGATGATCCAACGGGAATACTCTTTGGCCTTTTCCCACGCGGACTCGGCGTCTTCCAGCGATTTAATCCCGACCGTCGCGCCTTTGCCGTGGTTGCCGTCAAGCGGTTTGATGACGACCGGGAAACCGACGCTCTCGACCGTTTCCTCAAGCTCTTCGATATTGCGGATACGGTAGCCTTTAGGAACCGGAACGCCCATGTCGCCGAGCAATTTCTTGGTCGCGTGCTTGTTGCCGGCGATATCCACCGCGATCATGTTCGTGTTTGCCGTGGTGGTCGCCTGGATGCGTTTTTGATGAACACCGTAACCCAACTGGACCAGCGATTGATCGTTAAGGCGAATGTACGGAATGCCCCGCGATTCGGCCTCTTCGACCAGCGACCCGGTGGACGGACCGAAACGCACGTCCTCGCGGATCTCGCGCATCTTTTGAATATCATCCGCGATATCATGCTTTATTTCGTCGAGCGGCTTTTTGTCGGCAAGGTCAAGAAACAAACGGACGGCGGCGCGGGCCGCGTAACGGCCCACTTCTTCTTCGTGATAGCTGAAAACGACATTGTAGATTCCCGATTCGCCCGTCTCCCGCGTTCGGCCGTAACCGGTGTCCATTCCCGCAAGCGTCTGATACTCAAGCGCAAAGTGCTCGATTATGTGGCCGGCCCACGTGCCTTCTTTAACGCGACGCAGAAAACCGCCCTCTTCGCCGTAGCTGCACCCGTGCGATTTGAGCGACGGCAAAACTTCGATCATCCGATCGTAAAAACCCTTGATCTTGTTCGAAGGCTTTTGCTCGTAATCGCCGATATCGAGCCGCATGATGATCAGCTTTTTCCAGTAGCCGCTCCAGTAGTTCGGACCGCGAAGTGTTCGGATTTCCAGGATATTCATAAGGTTTTCAGCCGCAGATTTGCACAGGTTACGCCGATCTGGAAGCCGCTTTTCATCTGCGTCATCCGCGTTTATCTGCGGCTAATAATTCCTAACCAAGGTCGGGTAACAAAAATTCCTTTTTCGGCTGCAGCGGGTGCCGCTCAATGTACTGATAAACCAGCCCGTCACGCAAGATATGCATCTGGACGCCGCACACGCTAAAGGCATCGGTATCCGCGACCTCCGCGATTTCGTTGTAGGTTATCTTCGAGCCATCGACGATCGTAACCGATCCGGAGCCGAAAACTTCGAGAACGCCACCGCTGTCCAGAATGATCGCGGTGTTCTCATCGATACCGATGCCCAGGTTATACGGATTGTAAGACACGGCCGTGATAAGACGGCTGATGCGGCCGCGTTCGGTAAAGTGTTGGTCGATTATGATGTTTTTCAAGAATCCCAGACCGGGCGACAATCGCACGCTGTTCTTGTGCGGATGCGGCATCGATTCGCCGCGGACGATCATCGACGTGCTCATACCCGCCGCCCCGGCGCTTGTGCCTGCCAGTACGACCGGAGTTTCGCGGACCATCTGACGTATTTTCGCCGCCAGATCGGTTCCGCCAAGAAGCGAAACCAACCGCATTTGGTCACCACCGGTGATAAAAATTCCCGTGACACCGTCGAGCAGTCCCGGGTCGGCGTCGACAACATCCTGACGGGATGTGGCCCGCAAAACACGCGGATTGGCAATGCCGAGATTTCGAAAAGCCTGCGTATAAACATCGGCCGCAAATTCCGGATAATCCGACGCGACCGGAATGATCAGCACCTCGGCCTTTTCACCGCCCGCAAGCTCCAAAAATTTCCGCAAAATGCGGCGTTCGTTGTACTTGTCCTCAGCCCCGCCGATCACCAGCAAATGCCCGCCGATGATCTCGCGGTCGTGCGATTCATTCATTGTTTGATACAGAAATTAGACTTTGAAAGACTTAAAGGTAAGTTATTGCATACGGCGAGATTGGTCAAGAAAGCTCTTTCGACCATGTTAATAAAACGCGACGGGTCGCAATAGGCCGAACTACAAGGCTGATACGAAGTTTGACAAAACGAATACAACACAATTACTAGCTTTCCACGTCGCGACGCGAAACAGCTATCAACCTGCTCGTGGATCTCAAGCTACGAAAACTTCAGCTCCTCATCAAGTCGCTCCTTCAGAAACATTTTTATCAGTGACTGATACGGCACATCTCGTTTATTTGCGGCGACCTTTAGCCTTTCAAGCATCGAATTAGGCAAACGGAGTGAGATGGTCCGAGTTGTGGGCTTCAGGTTAGGAAAAATAACGAACTCAGCTTTGTCCCAATCAACGTATTCAGTTGAATCATGGGTCCACCAAAATTCGCGTTCCTCGTCCTCGTTCTTAAATTTTGGAATTTCTTTTAATTTCTTCTTCATAACGACGCTCTTCACGCTTATTCATTTCCCGAGCGGAAATGATGCGTATCAATGATTTTCGAATTGTAAATGCAGCGAACAGGAGTCTTCCGGAATCTGCATGGCCCAATGCCTGAAATCGCCGCTCTTTTTGTGAATGGTTTTTGTCAACCGCTGTCATCAACGGAGAATTAAAGAAGAGCTGTTCGCATTCCGCGTCCGTAATCCGATGGCCGTGCCAATTCTTCTGAGAATTGCCTTCGTCCCAATCAAATCCTTCAAAACCTTCAAGTATCGATGGCATTCAACGGTATATTACTGCAATATACACTTCTCGTAAAGATAATTCAGCTTAATTTGCCGATTCCGCTTCCAAAGATTTGAGTGAGTGAATCTCCTGTAAGCTGCGCACAGAAACTCGTTCTTGCAATTTCTTTGTCGAGATTGCCTCGACCAACGCCTCGGCTCCCGTAATAGTCGTAACGCAAGGGACATTAAACTGTAAAGCAGCTTTACGGATTGCTTGTTCGTCGTAGAACGACGCCTTACCGAGCGGCGTGTTGATGATCAGTGCGATCTCGCCCTGGCGGATAAGATCGGCGATGTTCGGGCGGCCTTCGTTGACCTTGAAGACGCTTTCGCACTCGAGCCCGACCTCGCGGAGTCTATTCGCCGTGCCATAGGTGGCAACGAGCTTGAAGCCGAGGTTTTCCAGCCGGCGGGCGAGGATAACGGCCTGACCTTTGTCGGCGCTGTTCACCGAGATAAAGGCCTTACCGGCCAGCGGCAGAGTCAACCCGGCACCTTCCATCGCCTTTCCGTATGCTTCGCCAAACGTCGCCCCGACGCCCATGACCTCGCCGGTCGAGTGCATTTCGGGTCCGAGGATCGGGTCGACACCGGCGAATTTTTTGAACGGAAACACCGGAGATTTTACAAAGATAT
>CADEEU010000185.1 GCA_902826385.1 uncultured Acidobacteriota bacterium
CTGAACGGATCGGGATTGTTCTCGGCGAATCCGCAACCGGACACGATTGGGCGAGTTTGATCGATCACACGCTGCTGAAACCAGAGGCGAGCGAGGCGGACATCAAAAAACTGTGCGACGAAGCGGCGCAGTTCGGTTTTGCTTCAGTGTGTGTAAATCCGGGCTGGGTAAAACGCGCGGCGGAATTTTTGAAAGGAAGCGGCGTGCCGGTTTGTACGGTAATCGGCTTTCCGCTTGGAGCGACCTTACCGGATGTGAAAGCCTACGAAGCCCGGCGGGCGATCTTTAACGGAGCCCGTGAGGTCGATATGGTAATCAATATCGGCAAGCTTAAATCGGGCGACATTTGCGCGGTCGAAGACGACATTCGAGCGGTGGCCGACGCCGCTCATGAAAACGGCGTGCTGTGCAAAGTAATAATCGAAACCGCATTGCTTACCGACGAAGAAAAAGTGCAGGCCTGTCTCGCTTCAAAAAACGCAGGGGCCGATTTCGTAAAGACATCGACCGGGTTTTCAAAAGGCGGAGCGACCGTCAAGGACATCGCGTTGATGCGGCGGACCGTAGGCTCTGCTCTTGGCGTAAAAGCATCCGGCGGAGTTAAGGGAATCGACGACGCTCGGGCGATGTTCGAGGCCGGCGCGACACGTATCGGCGCCAGCGTTGGTGTCAAAATCGCCCAGGAAGCAAGCGGCGAAACCACAACATCAACGGCTACAGCCTACTAACGAAAAACGGTTTCCCGGCGTTTACCCGGAAAACCGCTTTGAACCTCTCGATCAGGCAGATTATTTATTCGTTTCCGCCGCCTTTTAATGTGAAGTTATAGGTTATCGTCCCGATGCCTTTGATCGGCTGGTCGCCGAACATCGCAGGCTTGAATCTTGATTTTCTGGCTGCATCCTCGGCGGCTCCGCGCAGAAGCTGATGGCCCGAAATCGCTTTTGCTTCGACTACATTTCCTTCAAGATCCAGTTCGACCGAAACGACCACGCGGCCCTCGATATTCGAACGCTGAGCGATTGCCGAGTATATCGGCTTACCCATCTTGGTGGCATTTGCCGCAGACAAACTTCCTAAGTTTAGAGACTCGGGAGCCTTCGTCGGCTCGGGAGCCTTGACGACCGGCGGCGGTGCCGACGCGGCCGTTTTCGCGGCTTTTGCCTGAAGTTCGTCGTTCAGCTTTTTCGCATTTGCCTTTGCGGCCTCATTCGACGGATCGAGTTCGACGGCTTTCCTATAATCGGCAAGGGCTTTGTCCAGGTAGCCGAGGTTTTCGTTGAGAATTCCCCGATTCAAGTAGGCTTTTGATTCCTTCGGATCGAGCTCGATCGATTTATCGAAGTCGGCAGTTGCTTTGCCGAATTCCTTCAGGTTGAAATGTGTGCGTCCGCGATTTAGAAACGCTATCGGGCTGTCGGCCTTCAGCGAAACTGCTTTATCGTAATCGGATAGTGCTAGAGCAAACTCTCCCTTACCGAAATTTGCGTCGGCTCTGGCTTGATAAAAATCAAATCCCGGTGGTGTCGGGGTCGGGACTGGAACGACCGGTGCGGGCGTCGGTTTCGGCACGATGGCAACGACGGATTTTTCCTTGACCGCGTCGACCAAAACCTTCGACGCGCCGGTTGCCACAAGTTCCTTTTCGATCTCAGGCGACAGTGCAAAAGTAACGCCTCGCTGCCGGACCGCGTCGGCAAGTATTGTGTTTCGTTCTTCGAGGGTTACTTTTTTCGACCGAAGGCCAATGAGAAGGTCGGCCAGAGTTAATTGCGGCTGCTGTGCAAATGAAGAAACCGAGAAAATCAAGAGCATAGCCGACATCGCGGCAATTGCCAGGCGGGGTCGGCTGAAAACGAAGCTGCGAAGGCTTGAGCTGGAATTCATGGCGTTTTTAGATGGTTCGTACCTTAGTTGTCGTTGATCAGATCGTCAACGGTTACGGGTTTCTTTTGGGCAGGCGATTTAGAGGGAGCCGGCGCCGCCTTCTTCGGCTTGGGCTGAGTGGCTGCCGCGGGGCCAGCTTTCTGAGTTTCCGACTTGTTGTCTACAAACGCGGGCTGCTCGGATTGAGTAGCGGCGGGCTGATTCATCGAGCCGGGCTGTTCGGATTGGAGTGCATTCTGAGATGGTTCCGCAGATTGCGGAGCTGATACGGGCGAGTTTACGTCCCTGGTTTCTGCGGCTGGAGTAGAAGGTCTGTCCTCCGACGAGCCTCCGAGGAACATCCATCCGCCGAGAGCGATCACCGCAAATATAGCGACAATCGCTGCCAGTGCAGGGGCACCGACCGGAAGTCCGCCTTTGTTTACCGGGAGGTCTTCATAATTTGAAACCGGCGTTGGCTTAAATACGGGTTGGGCAACGGCGACCGGTTCGACCTTCTCGACCTCAGCGCTTTTTACTTCAACCGGCGTTATCGCGGCCGCAGCGGGAATCTTTTCTATTTCAACGACGACAGAAGGGATGACTTCTTCGGCTTCAACCTCGGTCACCGTCACGGCGGAAGGATCAAGCTCGTGCGGTTCGACATCGACGGCGACCTCTACTACTTCTTCCGGCTCGACCATTATTTCCGGCTCTTTCACTTCCTGAGCCTCAATAATCGGGGCGGAGCTGAAAACAACAGCTTCTTCCTCAGCAGCGGCGGTCTCGATCTCTGGGACGGCTTCTTCGGAAACCTCGACGACCTTAACTTGTTCTGCCTTGATTTCGTTGACCGGTAAAGCCTGAGCAACTTTGGCCTCGGGAGCACCCGAAGTATGGACGGACGGGGACATCAGCCCAAGCAGATCGTCATCAAGGCTAAACGCCTCAGTCGGCCGCGCGGTTTGTGGTGCGGGCGTTGCCGGCTGCTGTACAACCGTTTGCGGGACGGGCGGTTCGAAAGGTTTTGTGTCGGTTTCTACCGGTTTCTCAGCGACGGGCTCGGGGGCAGCGTTTTCAGTGACCTCGGGCTTTTGTCGTTCGACAACCGGGGGCGTTACTTCATCTTGGGGTGTTGCAGCGGGAATTTCAGTTTTGGCGGCAACGTTTCCGTTCAATTTTGCCCGTGCGGCCTGTTTGAGGTCTTCGGCTGCTTCTTCCAGTTCGCGGGCGTCTTCTTCTTCTCGTTCTTTTACGCGTACTACTGCCGTTTTGAGCACCTGACGCATGATCGCTGCGGAATCGAAGCGGTATTCGCGCTTGATCTCCATGGCTTTCATGATCACGTCGGATATTTCGGTAGGTATCGATGAATCAAGCTTGTGCGGCGATTTTAATGGATCAGCGTTGCCTTCGATGATCTCGATCGACCGCTCAAGTACATCGGAAGGCCGGCGGCCGGTGACCAGATGATAAAGCGTAGCCCCGAGCGAATAAATATCGCTTCTGGCGTCGAGATCTTGTTTAAGGACACGTTCAGAAGCCTCATCGTATTTGTTGATGATTACCTTCTGCGAAGCCGCATCCAGCCCGCTCCAAAGTTGTTCGAGCGGCGAGTAAGCGACCGAATCGTCCGGTTCGGAAGATGCTGAAGCATCGCCGCAGATGACCGCGGCCGATACGGCCACGCCGACGGTGCCGTCTGCGCGAAGAATCAAATTCTCAGGCCGCATTGCACTAAAGTAGACCGGCGGTCGTGACATGTGCAGGCTGCTCAGGGCCTCGAGAATCGAGTTTGCCCACTCGACAACTTCAGTAACCGAAAAAGGTTTTTTCCGGTCCTTCAGGTGAGAATTGAGGTCAAGGCCATCTATCAGGTCGGTGACCAAATAGTGTCTTCCGGCTTCTGAAAAATGATCCTTAACCGCAATCAGCGATTTGTGCGAAAGGCCCTTTAATGTTTGGGCTTGCTGCTCAAATACCGAATTATAGGATTCGCGTTGTGCCGCAGTAGCTACCTTCGGCAACCGAAGGGGGACTTCGACAACCGTAACAGCAGCTTCATTTACAGTATCGAAAGCTTGAAATCTGGAGGCGTTTCCCAAACTGGAAAATTCGTGCTCAATGCTGTAGCGGCCTTCTTTTAGCAGCGGAATAGTAGCGGACATAAGATTTTTTAAGCGGGTGTGTAGAGGCGAGTTAACTGCCACCTGACATAATAGCCTCTCGTTCGAAAAAAGGAAAGTACTTTGTTGTACTTTTATAAACATTATTGTACTTTCTCGAAAATATTTTAGGAAATCGGGCCGAATTGTTTTGGTAATGCGGTTAACTAATCGGTGGAGGCGTACGGAAGCTTAGGTCGCGTGGATCTATCTGCGGCGGGAGCGGTCGTAATTCCTTCGATAATCTTCGCCTTCGATGTTGACGGTGCGACACATTTCGAAAATTCGGGAACGAACGCGTACGCCGACACGGTCTTCAAGCGTTTCCTTGCCGTCTGACGCTCGCTCGTCGGGATAGTTTGTCGTGAAGATCGTGAAACGATTCTCGTTATAGCGGGTATTTATGATGTGGGCCATTGTGTCCAGGACCCAATCGGTCGGTTTCGAGGCCCCAAGTTCGTCAAGAACCAGCACTTCGGCGGTGAGAACGGGAGTCAGAACCGCCAGCTCGGAACTTTTCGTGTTCGGATTGTAGGAATCCTGAATCTCTTTTAGAAGCGAGCCGAATTCATAAAACAGGCACGGAAATCCGCGTTCGGCCAGCCCTTTTACGATTGAAACGGCAAGATGCGTTTTACCGACACCGACCGGGCCGGTAAAAAGCAGGCCCTGATCGACAGCCGGAAAGTTCTGGGCGAAATCCGCCGCATGTTTGAGAGCTCTTTTCTGTGACTCGGTAAGTCTGTGATCGTAGGTGTTGAAGTGACACTTATCGTAACGTTTTGGTATCCGGGCCCTTGTTAAACGGACCGAGTGAGCATCGCGTCGGCGGCATTCGCAAAGACGGGCGCCTTTTCCCGGGACGACTTCCATGCCTGAACCGAAACATTTCCGGCAAAGCTCAGGCTCGGTAAATCTCGGTTCAGGGGTGTCTGATGAGTTGGGCGATGGTACGGCCCGAAGCACATGTTTCTTTGCGGATTCTTTAGTCATCTCTATTGAGGCGAGATTATATCATTCGCGATTTTTGTGAACTAGTCCGGCGTTGAGATCGATCATGTCGTGTGCTTCGTCGGCAGACGGTGTGTTATATTCTGGCCTTTAGAAAGCTTTTATTTCTTTTATTTTATGAGCATTTTGCGTAGTTTGATGATCCGTTTCGGTCTATCCGATCTGAGTGCGGAGCGGACGCCGATATCGGTTTTTTTACTCGATGACGACTATCGGCGACATGCGTGGTTCGAGAAACGTTTCAAAGGCGATGTACTCGACATTGCCGAAAATGTCGAAGAGGCAAAAACTCTGCTAAGTGAGGAAACCTACGACGCGATATTCCTGGACCACGACCTGCTTCCCCACCACTACGAAAGCAACGACCACGAAGATTACGCACGAACGGGTTACGCAATCGCCGAATGGTTGGACGAAAACCGCGACCTCCAGCGGGCCGCGACGATAATAGTCCACACCAGAAACGCCGACGCCGCCATCCCGATGGTGCAAAAGCTCCGTGAATCGGGACGCAGCGTCGAATACTGCGCTTTTCCAATGCTGGATTTGAAGATCAAGAACTATTGGAAACGATAGCCGACGGCAACACGACCTTAGTTGTAGTCGTTTGCCTACTTTTTACTTATTTGCTTCATCTCGTCAAGTTCTTTCTGGGTTTTTTCGATCAATCCCTTAACTCCGGTTCTCATTTGTTCGTCTTTTATATTGGTGAGCGATTTGTTCAACGCCATCAGGTACGCGGTCTTAAGGGCGTGTTCCTTTGAGAGTTTGATATCGGGTTCAACGCCGGTGCCTTCCCAGTTGGTTTTTGAGATCGGGTTGATCGCCCGGCCGACCGGGATGAACGCGCTGAAATGATCGTGAAGCCTGACCATACCGCCAGGATGAGCTCCGCCGCCCGTGGTCTCACCGATTATCGTTGCCCGTTTCAGATTTTTGAGATTGTAAGAAAACTCTTCGGCACCTGAAAAAGTGTAATTGCTCGTCAGCACATAGATGTCTTTGTTCGTGAATTTGACTTTCGCAAGCTCGGGCTTTGTCCAGAACTCGTCGGTCTTGCCCGACTTTCGCCAGTACATATTGTTCAGGAGCACGGGTTTGTCGCCAAAAAGGTAGGAACTGATCAACGCGATCATATGAGGACTACCACCGCCGTTTTGCCGCAGGTCGAAGATCAGCGATTCGGTGTTCGCCAGAAAGCTCATCGCGGCCGCTACGGTTTCGGCACCGGCTTCGTGATCGTTAAAACCGCGCAGGTCTATGTAACCGATGTTGCCGTTCATTCGCTCGACCCGCTCGAAACCGAAGTTAATGCGTTTGTTGAACCATTGGTTTTGCTCTTTTTCAGCCGCCGTCGGTTCGCCGCGTTCCTTGCGTACGGGAATCGGCGTATGAGAAAAACGGACTCGCAGGTGTTTATCCTTGCTGATGCCTTGAAGATCGGCGGTTAATTTTTCAGCAAAAACCCTGGCCGAGGTGATCTCGTCGTATTGCTTCAATGAAATACGATTACGGACATCGCTTTCCATTTTGGCGGCCGTTTCGGGGAAAACGTAGCTTTCATTCAAATCGCGAAGCAGGTTATCGATGACGCTTGAGCGCGTTGCCGCGTCGATCGTCATGTCCGGCACCGCCTGCGGAGTTTGGCCGGCGGCGTTGTATGGCAGCAGCACAAAACACGGCAGCAAGGCTGCAAAAAATAAGGACGAAAAATGTTTCTTCATGATGTCATGCTCCTTAAATGTTTTACCGCTTGAGCAATCCGTTAAGTATGAGTTCGATCACTTTGTTGGTTTTCTTTTCGATGTCCGAACGTTCCCCCAGCTCGTAGGCGCTGAGACTGTAGGGTAAAAGGGAGTTCGTGGCGTCAAGCAGGGACGCTGCGGTTTGCCGCGGATCGCGAAACGCGAACGAATTGTCTTTTAGTCCTTCTTCCAGAACGCCGACGAAGATTTTTGCCTCTTCCCCAAAATATCGTTTTCGCCTTTCCAGAAGTCTCGGGCGAAGGTGCGCCAAGAGTTCGTTTAGACTTTGGGAATAATGCTGGACGCTATCGAAACGGAAAAGCACGCGTTCGAAAATCATCGCTTTCAGACGTTTTTCGCACGGACCTTTTCCGTTTGCGATCTCGTTGAGCCGGGTTTTCAACCGCTCGATGATGCGGTCGATATGCGATAGCGCGATGTCTTCCTTGCTTTCGAAGTGCAGATAGACGCTGCCCTTGCCGATGCCGACCTCTTTCGCAAGATCGTCGATTGTCATCTTCTTGTATCCGGAACGGGCAAGCAGACGGTCGGTTGCATCTAGGATTG
>CADEEU010000186.1 GCA_902826385.1 uncultured Acidobacteriota bacterium
GTCTATCAGTTAGGGCGCGAGATTCTCATTCTTGACAGACTGGTTCGATTCCCGTATCTGGTCCCAAATTATTCTACGAGAAAATTTTGATCAGGACTTTGCGGCCCGACGGCGTTCGAGAAAGTGTGCGATGCGGCCTACAGCTTCGTGTAGATCGTCTACGTTCGGCAGAAACACTAATCTGAAAAGGTCCGGGTTGATCCAGTTAAATCCGGTGCCTTGGACGATCAGGACTTTTTCCTCGCGCAACAAATCGCAAGCAAACTGCTGGTCGTCTTCGATCGGGTAAATTTCCGGATCGAGCCGCGGGAACATGTACAGCGCCGCCTTTGGTTTTACGACCGAAACGCCGGGGATTTTTGTCAGCAGATCGTAAGCGCGGTCGCGTTGCCGGCAAAGCCGCCCGCCTGGTGCGACCAGGTCGTCGATGCTTTGGTGTCCGCCGAGCGCAGTCTGAATCGCAAGCTGTCCGGGCGTGTTTGCGCACAACCGCATTGACGCCAGCATATTCAGCCCTTCGATATAATCACCCGCCAGCCTCTTATCACCCGAAACGATCATCCATCCCGCACGGTAACCGCACGAACGATAATTCTTGCTCAAGCCGTTAAATGTGACGAACAGAATGTCATCTGCCAGCGATGCGATGCTCGTATGTGTGTTGCCGTCGTAGAGAGTTTTGTCGTAGATCTCGTCGGCAAAAACGATAAGCTGATGTTCGCGGGCAAGATCGATGATCCCCTGCAGAATTTCGTCTGGGTACAAAGCTCCGGTCGGGTTGTTTGGATTGATGACCACGATTCCGCGCGTTTTCGGCGTGATCTTGCCGCGAACCTCCGCAAGGTCGGGCAGCCACTCGCTTGCCTCGTCGCAGATATAATGCACGGGCCGCCCACCGCTCAAACTGACCGAACCGGTCCACAGCGGATAATCCGGTGCCGGAACAAGTATCTCGTCGCCGGTATTCAGCAAAGCGTTCAACGACATCGTAATCAACTCGGACGCGCCGTTCCCCAGGTAAACATCATCCACCGCCACGTCCCGAATCCGTTTTTCCTGACAATAATTCACCACCGCCCGCCGCGGCGCAAACATACCCTTGCTTTCCGTGTAACCCGCCGATTGCGGCAGGTTGCGGATCATGTCCTGCACGATCTCGTCCGGCGGCTCAAAGCCGAACGACGCAAGGTTGCCGATGTTCAGCTTTATTATGTGCTGCCCCTCGTCCTCCATCCGCTGCGCCAGCTCAAGCACCGGCCCGCGAATGTCGTAAAATACGTCGGCGAGTTTTGTGGATTTGTTGATCGGTTTCAAAGCAGTTCCTTCAAAAACGGTTCGGTGAGCGGAAAAGGCCGTGCTATGGCGAACAAAAAAATGAAAAGGCCGACTTTCGCCGGCCTGATCTTAATAGAAGGTCGTATTCGCGGCCCATGGGCTCACAGATACGCACTTGTTTCGCAACATTATGATGCTACAACTCTAGAACAGTTGTCAAATACTTTTTGACAAGAGGAATCAGCAACTTAACGGCCTGCACCGCAAAAAAGTATGGCTGTCGAAATCGAAATTACGCGCCCGGCGGGACTCGAACCCACGACCTTCTGTTTGCGAAACAAGTGCTCTATCCGCTGAGCTACGGGCGCAAAATAGTATAGCATCGTATCGGGATTTAAGGACTGATGGCATGCCCTCGGTAGGATTCGAACCTACAACCAACGGATTATGCTTACCAGCTACGCCTTTCGACGCCCCTTTCGGGTTTGTGGTCTGGACTTTCTCTTCTCCTTACGGAGTCTGCTGTCAAGTCTCTACACCTTCCGATGTTGCACCGGCTTGGCTCGGGATTACCGTGCGTCGAATGACGGTTAGGCTTCCCCGAATTTAACAGATTCTACTAAGCTGTAATCAAGCGACAGTTTAGCAACCCGCTTTCTAGAAACCGTATGGAGTTTCCACTTAGGTTTCATTCCCTTGAGTCCGCTGCTCTAACCGTTGAGCTACAAGGGCATGTCACGAATAAGTTTAGATTATGCGTTTTGATGTGGCAAATCGTCTTGCTGCGACCATGGAGACGCAGGAGCGTGCTCATATTTGGTCTGCTCTTCTTTTTCTTCGAGCGCGCGAACAGACAAAAGGCGTGCGGCCTGACGGCCTGTGATATCGCGTACCACGTTTGCCGCGAGGATGGCAGCAATAATGGTAAGTATGCTGGAAACTATCAAAACGATGCCTCCTAGAAAGACCTCGTCCGGCTTGTCGGCATCATAAGCCTGGCTGGCAACGTTGCTTGCGATATTTGAAAGAATCCAAAAGGCCCACCAAACACCCATGTACGTCGGCGCGCTGTGGAGACTTTCGGTCAGAAACATCTGGCCTTCAGGAATGTCGGGATCACTTTCCCACCACACTTCGCGCACAATCTGGAAAGGCTTCCATAGTGCCAGAAAAGGCACGAACCAGTATCCGACCGCCCATCCGGATGAAAATTGCAGATACGACGGTCTCAATGCATTCAGATTCTTATAGGATTTGTTCAACCAGATCAAAAAGAACACGATCGTCGCGATTAAAACTGGCAGATAAATGAAAACTAGAACGCTGTGCACTAAAATCCACACCGACATCGTTTCACCCGAATCTACATCGATCATCGATTCCGGCTTTAGCACTTGTCCGATGGAAACGAGAATGGTAAAAAACTCGAATAAAACGATAAACGCAAAGCATGCCACGGTCAGCAGGCTCCAAATTTTTGTGGGGCGGTAATTGTCCATCATGAAATCCTTCCTGGGTAAGTCTATCGGCACGACGCTTCGAGACAAGAAGGCCGTGGGAGCGAGGTAATTTATCGCATTTATGTAAAAGTTGCAAAACCGCGGCGAATCCGCTTTCTGGCAGGTTTTTGACAATTATTCAGGTAAATCGACCTTCGGTTTCAACGAACCCACACCCATGCGGGCCGAGTTATTCGCCATGAACAAAACTCTTTCAACATAATATTCCCTTTAAGTTACAACTCTTATCTGCTATATTTTCGTCTAACTCTTCCGTAATTCCAAGAAAAACAGGTGGATATTTAATGAGCGCTAATGTCGGGACATTGAACTCCGTATCGCACGCCAGCGAAAAACATCCGAAAGGCCTTGCCGTACTATTCGCAACCGAAATGTGGGAGCGTTTCAGCTTCTACTCCATGCTTGCCTTGTTCACACTTTATCTTCGCGACCCGAAGGAAGGTTTCGGCTGGACGGCGGCAGAGGCGACGTGGCTGTACTCGACCTATCTGATGTTCGTCTATTTGAGCCCGCTGGTCGGCGGATTCATAGCGGACAGGTTCACCGGTTATCGAAAGGCCGTGATGATCGGCGGATTCTTCTTCATGGCCGGTCACGCAACGCTCTCGATCCCAGCAAGCTGGGCGCTTTAGCTTGCGTTCACGTTCCTGGTTATCGGTAACCGATTCTTCAAGCCCGATGTCTCGACGATGGTCGGCAACCTTTATCCCGAAGGCAGCCACCTTAAAGACCGCGCGTACAACATCTTTTACATGGGCATAAACGTCGGTGCCGCGCTGGCACCGATCGTGATGGAGATCGTTAAAGCATACTTCGGCTTCCACGCGGCGTTCGCCGTTGCGGCGTTCGGAATGGTCATTTCGGTCTTCGTCCTGTGGAGGTGGAAAAGTCTTGTCATGAGTGCCGATAACAAAGCATCTCTATCGCACACTGACGATCAGCCGGCAGACGCAGCCGCGACGGCGACCGACGCTCCGCCGCACGAAACGAGTCATCAAAAGGCGTCCAACCTGATGAACGCCGTGCCCGAGAGCAAGCGAATCTTGGCCCTGATAGTCATTTTCGCCATCGTCATTGTTTTCTGGATGGTGTTTCACCAGAACGGCTCGACGATAACTTATTTTGCCGACGACAATACCGAGTGGCAGGTTTCTGGCGTTATCTCAAACTCGATCAACGCGATTTGGATCTTGATTCTAACGTTCCCGCTTGTGTGGTTTTGGGGATTTCTGGACCGTCGCGGGAAAGAGCCTTCTACTCCAACAAAAATGGCGTTCGGCATGACGCTAACCGGGCTTTCGTTCCTTGTGCTTGGTTTAGGGGCATACACGGGCGAGAATATGACCCGGACTTCGGATCAGATCGCTACCGGCGAATTTCGCGTCAACGAACGTGTCGCAAAGAACCTCGTCGCCGCAGGCGTCTCGCAGGCCACAATCGACAAGCTGATGTCGGCGAAGATGGTAGACGGCGAATCTACAATGGTTCAGGAATGTCCTAGTGGCAGGACCTGCAAGCCCATCATAAACGGCGTTAAGTTTTCGGCGACAACCGACGAAGCGACAAAGGTCAAGACATCGGGCGGCGACGGACTAATCGCGGCGATCAATAAGGTTGAGCCCGGTGCCGGCGATGCAAACAAGGAAAAAATTCTGCAGGCCGCGCATTTGTTCCGCGTTTCACCCTTCTGGCTCATCTTCGGCTATATGGTTGTGACGCTCGGCGAATTGATGCTGTCGCCTATGGGCTTGTCGCTAGTGTCGAAGGTCGCTCCGATCAGCAAACGTGGACTGCTCATGGGCGGCTGGTTTGTCGCGACGGCAATCGGCAATAAGTTAACGCAGATCGGCGTTTTCTGGGACATCTGGCTACAATCGACG
Source organism: uncultured Acidobacteriota bacterium (assembly GCA_902826385.1). Lineage (GTDB taxonomy): Bacteria > Acidobacteriota > Blastocatellia > Pyrinomonadales > Pyrinomonadaceae > OLB17. The sequence continues at coordinate 4,676 of CADEEU010000186.1, forward strand.
TTCTTTGTCGTACTCGCCTGTATGGCTCTGTTTATGGCGGTTGTGCTTTTCTTGATTCTAAAACCGCTCAAAAAAGCTATGCCGGGCGTTTAGTTTTGAGATAGTTTTTCCGTTCCTAAGAGGCTGTTCAGAAAAGTTAGAAATGATCTAAGCTTCGCTAGGAGCGGAGTGTTTGTAGGCTAAAACTACCAAATCTGCTAAAGCTCCGTAGGAGCGGCATGTGCGCTATTTGTCGTATTTAACGTGTCGCTCCGACGGAGCTTTGGTGATTTCTATTGCCGCTTTCGTACAAACATTTGGCTCCTCCGGAGCCGATCAATGACTTTTCAGACACCTTCTGATTTTGCCCTGCCGTTGCGTACATAAAATTCTTGACAATCTACGCAACGCGCGCGATCATGATGATCGCCGATTGGCGAGGCTTTTTGGTGTTTGAAAATTTGGAGTGCGGTATATGATGTCGGAGGCTGCGTCGAGGGATAATGTCAAGGGTGAAGGGAACGCGGGCCGTAACTTGTCCCAATGCAATGTTTAAAGCGGATTTCGTCTCATTTTGTGGGGATTTTGTTATGTTCCGGCGGGAGTGAGACGAAATCTGGCTTAAATGTTGTAAAAACGATACTTAACCCGTCTCATTTTGTAGAAAAAAGTGAGACGGTTTAGACATGTTAGAACCGCGAAGAGCGATGGTGTTAGAATGAACGTATGGCCGTATTGACCGTTCCGGACAAGGATCTAAGATTTACCGACCCGACCGAGATCGCTGGGCAGCTTGACGGCGTCGGGATTGATTACGAACGCTGGGAAAATTTGAAGCAGGTTTCCTCCGACGCGGCCGATCAGGAGATTTTGGATGGCTATGCGGGCGAGATCGAACTCTTAAAACAAAAGGGCGGCTATGTCACCGCCGATGTGATCAACATCGTCCCGACGACCGAGGGCCTCGACGCGATGCTGAACAAATTCAACAAAGAGCATTGGCATGACGAGGATGAGGTGCGGTTTATCGTTAAAGGGCACGGGCTGTTCCACATCGCGCCGGAAAACGGCGACGTTGTTTCGATCGAAATGGAAGCCGGCGACATGATCCGCGTACCACGCGGGACCAGGCATTGGTTCAACCTTTGCGGCGACAAAACGGTCAGGGCGATCAGGCTATTCCAGGATACTTCCGGCTGGACGCCGCACTATACCGATTCGGGCGTCGATCAGAGTTATCAACCGCTTTGTTTCGGCGTGACCTACTTTCCGCAAAACGTCTAGGAATTTATTGCCGCAAAAATGCGCAAAAAAATTCTCAATTCTAAATTGTTAATTTTCAATTATTCTTTAATAAGAATCTTAGAAACAACGATTTACAATTGAAAATTTATAATTAAGAATTTTGGATTCTCGTTTTTGCGGCAATTTCAAATTTTAATGAAAGCGATTCTCCTCGACATCGAAGGCACGACGACGCCGATTGATTTCGTCCATAACACGCTATTCCCTTACGCAAAAGCACGTATGGGCGGGTTTATTCTGGACAATCTGGGCGACCTGAAATTCGAGATCGAACAGCTTACCGAAGAACACAACACTGATGATGGATATAAGAGCAGCCTTCAAGCCGATTCAGCAAATTCGGTATCGGACTATCTAAAATACCTTATCGACCAGGACCGAAAATCGACGCCGCTGAAAACAATACAAGGCATGATCTGGAAGCAGGGCTATGAATCTGGCGAATTGGTCTCGCCGGTTTACGCCGATGTACCGGCCGCGCTCAAGCGGTGGAAGGATGATGGAAAAACGATAGCCATTTATTCATCGGGAAGCGCCCTTGCCCAGCGACTGCTTTTCCGACACACCGATCACGGCGACCTGACACAATTTATCTCGGACCACTTCGACACAACCGTAGGCGGTAAGCGTGAAACCAAAAGCTACGTCGACATCGCGCAGCAATTGAATTTCGAGCCCGGAGATGTGCTTTTTGTTTCGGATGTGTCTGAAGAGCTCGCCGCGGCATCGGCAGCCGAGATGCAGGTCAGGCTGGTTGTTCGTGATCGCAAAGAACCTGTCAATGGCGGAAATTCATGGAAAGTGATCTCAAGTTTTGACGATCTGCTGGCCGGCACTGCCGCGAGTTAGATTTACCCGTTTGCTACAATTGACCTATGGAAAATTTAGAGACAGCTACCCTGGCGGCCGGGTGTTTTTGGTGTGTTGAGGCGGTTTTTGACGATCTTAGCGGTGTTCACGATGTCGTGTCCGGTTATTCGGGCGGGCACACGGACAATCCGACATATCAGGAGGTTTGTTCCGAAACGACCGGCCATGCCGAAGTCGTGCAGGTCCGGTTTGATCCCGAAGAGTTGTTGTATGCCGATCTGCTTCGCGTGTTCTTTTCCGTTCACGACCCTACGCAGTTAAACCGTCAGGGCAACGACATCGGCTCGTCTTACCGTTCGGGTATTTTCTATCATTCGGATGAGCAGAAACGAATCGCTCACGAGATCATCGAGGAAATTACGAAGGAAGGAATTTACGACAAGCCGATCGTGACGGAAGTTACCGCTTTCGACAAATTCTGGCCGGCCGAGGATTATCATCAGGAAT
>CADEEU010000187.1 GCA_902826385.1 uncultured Acidobacteriota bacterium
GTCTATCGGTAATCGTTTCATAAGCAACGCCCGTCACCTTTCGCTCCAGCATCTGCTTGGTCAATTCAAGCTCCGGCGCAAGGTGCAGATACGTAAACAGCAACTGATTCTCACGCATCCGCGGATACTCCGGCGCGACCGGCTCCTTCACCTTCACGATCATATCGCCCGTCTGCCAGATCTCGTCCGCCGTGTCCAGTATCTCCGCCCCGGCCTTCACATACTGCTCATCGGTAAACCCCGACCCCTCACCCGCCGACTTCTGCACAAACAGCTCGTGCCCCGCATTCTCCAACGCCTGAACCCCCGCCGGCGTCAACCCAACCCGATACTCATTGTCTTTTATCTCTTTCGGTAATCCGATCTTCATTTAATAAACTCCTAAAGTTTTACAAGGATAATAAATCGTTATTACCCAAAATTATAAAGCGCTTTTGTATTTATCAAAAATGCCATAAATCAGTTTTATCGCATACCTTGCGCCGCGCCGCGTGTGTCGGCGCAAGCGGCGCAAGACGGCGCAAGAATCGACGTTTTTCGCGATTTTTGTTCCGTTCCGCGCGTGACGGAACAACCGGAACAGAGCGGAACAAAAATCGACGTTTTCGATTCGCCGCAAGAATGCACAAAAGACGCACAAACAAGCTATTGAGCATCCTGCGCCTTGCGGCGACCCAGTCTTGCGGAAGCCCGCGCTTGAGCAAGGGCTTAATGTTCAGCTTAGCGATTAAGCCCTCGCTCACGCGCAGGCTTCTGCACTTTCCCGGCATTTTTCAGTCGAATCGCCAAAAATCCACTTAAACACTGATCCGATTTTCAAAGAACAGCCCTTGTCGGGCGGTCAGAAAGACCATACATAAAAATTGCATCAATAGCAAGAATTTTTAACGGTGGGACATCCTCTTGAATTCGAAAGTGGGAGCGTAAAGTGTGTCATCGGTTGTATTGGACAGTCTATGACAACAAAAAAAGAAGCGATACAATTATTCGTCCCTGAAAGGGACAAATTCAATAGCGTCGGGTGACACCTTTAGCTGTTCGCGGAGCGAAAAACCCGACGACAGCATCACGAACGAAACCCGTCCCTGAAAGGGACGCACAACCCTCAATGGCCCAAACCCACGTATCCGTCTACCTGCACGTCGTGTTTTCGACGAAAAACCGCTTCCCGTTCATAACGCCTGAAGCCGAGCCCGCTCTTTTCGCTTACATCGGCGGCATTCTCAAAAATTCGGCTGCCGCCTGCTCGCCGCCAACGGCACCCCGAACCACATCCATCTGCTCATCTCGATGGACAAAAACGCCAATAACCCGAAACTCATCGGAACGATAAAACGCGAATCATCCAAGTGGATCAAACCCAAGTCCAAAATGCTCTCCCGATTCGCCTGGCAGGACGGCTACTCCGTCTTCTCGGTCAGCCACACGCAGATTCCCGCGGTCAAAAAGTATATCGCCGGCCAGAAAGCTCACCACGCCGAAAAGGTGTTCGAAGACGAAATGCGAGCGTTCTATAAAAAATACGAAATAGATTTCGACGAACAATACGTCTGGGGCTAGTGCGACCCTTTCAGGGTCGGGGCTATTTGAATGATCGAACCGTCGGGTTCCGCTCGTCCCTCGCTCCACCCGACGCTATTAACTGTGTCGCTTTCAGCGACGCCTGACCCAAGCCGGCAAAAGCCCCCGGTCCCTGAAAGGGACCAATCCAATAGCGTCGGGTAACACCCGACGAACCAGCGGCCATCCACTCCGTCCCTGAAAGGGACGCACCGTCCGCATCGAGGTGGCTCCCTTTCAGGGAGCGAACGCGGTCTTCGGCATCCATCGTAGGGTTCCGCTCGTCCCCTCGCTACACCCTACGCTATTAACTTTGTCGCTTTCAGCGACCCCTGACCCAATCCGGCGACGGCTGACCAATTCGACAAAGCTCCCGGTCCCTGAAAAGGACAAATTCAAAAGTGTCGGGTAACACACGACGAACCAGCCCCGACCACGCCGTCCCTGAATGGGACGCACCACCCTGAACCGCATATCAAATTCTTTTGATTAGCTCGTACTAACTGAATTCGATTTGCCTTGTGGCCCCGAATTCGGACACAACTTTAGATATTATGTATTTCGCGGTCTTTGAAGTCGGCGTTGCCGAGGGTACCGCGGAATCTGGGCGGTATGGTTTAATATAGTCGCACTCGACGCTCTGAAAAATATCAATTCTGTATGGCAAAAAATAAAAATCGAAACGTGGACATTCCGATAAGGAAAGTAAGTTATAACTTGCCGAAAGGATCGTTAGCAAAAATCAATTTAGGTCAGTCCTTTGCAGAATATGACTCAGCGCTGAAGAAACCAAATGTTTTCGTCGAGACGCCGGCGATTCGTGCCGCTCTGTCTGACGAGCGTGCGAAGTGTTTTTACGTGGGACGGCGCGGCACCGGCAAAACGACAGTTTCCCTTTATCTTTCAGAGAAGTTTGAAAAAAACACTACAACAATCCTTCCTCAGCTTTTTTCGGAAATCGAGGTTCCGGGAAATTTGGATGACCTCAGGGATACGCGACAACGACCGTTTAAATCACTTGTCAGTTGTTTTAAGAGAGCATTGTTAAACGAGGTACTCGGTCAGTGGCTCACAATGGGACATGTGCCCAGAAATCGACTTGCAGGAACTCTTTGTGAGGAAATCGGCTATGTCGATGAATTTGATTTTGATCTGCGGATGCTTGAGTTTTCGAAGGGCATTTTTACCGCGACCAAGGAAAGAGACGAACGCGAGTGGCTAAGGCTGATAAATCGTCCAAAAGAGATTGCAGCTGAAATGATCCCGTGGCGGGACAAAAATCGCTCGCAAGACGTCTTCGTTTTAATCGATCGAATTGACGAATCGTGGGATGGCTCAGATAAGGCTGTAATAATTTTGATGGCACTTATGCACGCGTGCGTCGAACTAGCCAATCCCGCTCCCTTCCTCAAGCCGATGTTATTTTTGCGGGAGAACATCTTCGAAAGGGTGAGACAAATCGACAATGAGTTCGCCAGGCTGGAGACTTGGGTAATTTCAGTAGATTGGTCGAAGCAATTACTTTTAGAGTTGATAGAACGGCGCTTGAACGTACCGTTTGTTGCCAAGATTCCACTGGGAGGAGAGACTTGGGATTACTTTTTCGAGAAAGTTGACGGTGAATCCTCCCAAAGTATCGTTCTAAATTACTGTCAAGAACGACCGAGAGATGTCTTGACGTATTGTGGCTTTGCTCTTGAGTCAGCTCAAAGCAAAAAGCAAGAAATAATCAAAATAGAGGACCTTCAGACAGCGCGGCGGAGATTTTCAGATAGTCGGCCAAAAGATTTGGGCGATGAGTATCAGGAGAATTTTCCTCAAATACAACTGATATTGTCGCGTTTTTATGGCCTTGGAACCGAGTATACTGTGCACGGTATCGCCTCGTTTATTCAGAAGCTACTAGTAGATGATGAAGTCAAACAGCACTGTGCGAAATGGATTTATGACTATACTAGCCCTGATCGCTTTTCGAAGCTTCTTTACGATATCGGTTTCTTCGGAATACGCGAAAAGGAGTTAATCACATACCGCACAACCGGGGCACAATCACCCGTACCGCCACCGATAAGCACAGATACCAATTTCGTAATCCACCCCAGTTACGCTGACGCGCTCAGCCTACAAGAAGTGTTGATTGACAAATTGGATCCGGCTACTGATTTGCGACATACCGGACTCCTCACCGATATTCCAGATTCAATAAAGCTCGATGAGTATCAGGACCGGCTTCGCCAACTAATTGAAGAAATCAAAACCCTTCCGACAGGTGACGATCATGCGAAACAATACGAAGACATCATAGGTGAATTGTTACGCCTTTGCTTTTTCCGGACCTTAGCAAATGTTGAAGCACAAGTCCGAGATTATGAAAATCGTGTAATCCGCGACTGGATCGTTTCTAACCGAGCGAAGGATGGCTTTTGGGAGATGGTTCGACAGCGGCACCGGGCAACGCAGGTAATTTGGGAGTGCAAGAACTACTCGGACCTCCAAGCAGGCGACTTCCACCAAGCAGCCTACTATATGACGAATGTTACTGGTCAGTTCCTATTAATTTGCTTTCGAGGTGAAGTAAAAAAGCATCACTATAAGCATGTTAGGGGAATTTCCGGTGAGAAAGATGGTGGGGTTGTATTGCTCCTAACGGACAAAGACTTATTGGTGTTTCTGCGGCAGGCTCTAAACGGTAAAACCAAAGATGACCATATTCAAGAACTTTATGACGGCATGATTCGAAAGATTTCGTAGTCGCTATGGAGTTGCGGGCGATGTCGGAGAAGAGGCGAAGTTGGTTTGTTGAAGGATGATCAATTTCCCGACAGGTGTGTTCGGCGGCGGCGTTCCAGCGGCAAGTGTCTTCGAAGGCGGTTGTCTGCGAATCAGCTTCGGCTCCGCTCTTTTCTTCGAAAAGATCATTGTAATTCCGGTTCGAATTGAACGGCCGGTCCAGGTAGATGAGATCAATCGTTTCGTCCTTTATGTACTCGCCAAGGATTTTGCGGTTGTCTTTCGCGGATTGCTACATCGAAGCAATAACCGCGCGGATTTCGCCGTAGGTGTAGTCTTCGCCGAGGAATTCTTTTATGGGTGAGAGGGCTCCGGTTTCGTTGAATTTTATGACGGCTTGGCGGATTGGATCGACCTTGTGGGGCGGGACTAGTTCTTCGAGGGTGACTTCGCCGGTTGGTATAAAACGCACGAGGTGGTTTTCGACGGTGCTGGGTTGGACGCCGCGTTCGCGGGCGATGTCGGGGACCGAAAGGCCTGAGCGAAACATTTCGAGCGAGATGCGGTACGTGTTCTTGCCGTTGGCGTCGCGTTTCGTGCGAGATCGTTCGCGTTTTGGAGATTTAAGGCCGATGCGGGAGACGAGGCCGTTTTTAGTGGAATAGTCGCGGATCGTACGCAAAAAGTCGGCGCCGTATTTGTCGAATTTCAGATCGCCTACTCCAGAGATCTTTCTCAATTCCCAATCAGCCTGCGGCAGATAGGTCGCCATCTCGACCAGCGTCGCGTCCGAGAACACGACGTACGGCGGCACGTTTTCGGCACGGGCAAATGCGGTCCGCACCTGCCGCAGTTCGTCGAACAGGTCCTGGATGTAAGGCAGAGAAACGTCAGCGACGAGCTTGGCTTTTTTCTCTTCGCGGACGACTACTTGGCGCAGCTCGACCGGCGATCGGCCGCCGAGCACGTCCATGCTTTTTTCGGTGAGGACGACGACCGGATATGCGCCTTCGGTTTGGGCCAGATAACCCTGGGCGATCAGGTCTTTGAAATAATCGAACCAATTGTGCTTTGAAACATCGGCTCCGACGCCGTAGGTTTTGATGTTCTTGTGCTCGTCGCGAATGGTCTGTGCCTGAGAGCCGCGCAGAAAATCGACAAGGTAACTGAGGCCGAAACGCTGGCCGGTGCGATACACGGCGCTCAATGCTTTTTGAGCGATGACCGTTCCGTCGAATTTTTCGAACGTGGTCGTGCAGTTGTCGCAATTGCCGCAATCGTCGGTCAGCTCTTCGCTGAAATAATTGAGCAAAAAGCGGCGGCGGCACGTTCGCAGCTCGCCGAATTTGCCCATCAGGTCGAGCTTTTTCAGCATGATCTCGGACTGCCGCAAATCGCCCTCGACCTCGGCAAAGCCTTTCAGCTTGGTCACGTCGGCCCAACTGAAAAACAACAGGGCCTCGCTTTCCAGACCGTCGCGTCCGGCCCGGCCGGTTTCCTGATAATAGCTTTCGATGTTTTTCGGCAAATCCATGTGCACGACAAACCGCACGTTCGATTTGTCGATGCCCATGCCGAAGGCTATGGTCGCGACGATGATCTTTGTCTCGTCGGTCAGGAACGCCGTTTGATGACGGTCGCGAGTCTGCTTATCGAGTCCCGCGTGATAGGAAAGTGCGCTGAAACCTTCGTCACGAAGATCGGCCGCCAAGCTGTCGACCGAGTTGCGGCTGAGGCAATAAATGATGCCGCTTTGGTCCTTTCGCTCGGCGAGAAAATGGAGAAGCTGGCTGTAAGAATTTCGCTTCGGCTCGACTGTGTAGGAAATGTTCGGACGGTTAAAGCTGGAGATGAAAAGCTCGGCGTCGTTGAGCGCCAGGCGTTCGAAAATGTCCTTGCGAACAAGCTTATCGGCCGTCGCCGTCAACGCGATGACGGGAATCTCGGGAAACTCTTTTTTGAGGACGGCAAGCCGCAGATATTCCGGCCGGAAATCGTGGCCCCAACTGGAGATGCAGTGAGCTTCATCAATTGCGAAGAGCGAGACGTTCGTGCCGCGGATAAAATCGAGGAACTGATCGCCGCTCTGCAACAGCCGTTCCGGCGCGACATAGAGCAGTTTGAGTTTACCGCTCCGAACATCGCGGAAGACCTGCACCTGCTCGGGAGCCGATTGCGTCGAGTTGAGAAACGCCGCCTGGACACCGTTTGCCTTTAACGCATCCACCTGGTCCTTCATCAACGCGATCAGCGGCGAGATAACCACCGTCAGCCCGTCCAACATCAACGCCGGTATCTGATAGCAAAGCGATTTACCGCCGCCCGTCGGCATCAGCACGACGCAATCCCTGTGATTGAGCACGGCATCAATCGCCGGCTCCTGATTCATCCGAAACGAATCATAACCGAACTGATGTTTGAGAATTTCGCGGGCTTTTTCAATATCCGTCAGCATTTTTACTGATGTAGTCACAGGGCAACGCCTTCTTCCTTTTCTTTTTCCTATTCTTCTTATTCTGTGGACAGACTTAATTAAACCACAGAATAAGAAGAAGAAGAGGAACCGAAAAAAGCAGTCGGAATATTTACCTTCTAACTCGCGTTCTGTAGATAAAGTTGAGGAAGACGGGTCAAAAAGCGTTAGCTGGTTTGATGATGAAAAGGTATTGAGAGAAAATCAATAAAACTATGGCAAATCAAATTTATGAAATTCCCGTCAAAACGATCGACGGGCAGGAAACCAACCTAAACGATTACAAAGGCAAGACGCTCCTTGTCGTGAACGTCGCGTCGAAATGCGGTCTGACGCCGCAGTACGAGGGCTTGGAAAAGCTGTACGAAAATTACCGCGATAAAGGGTTTGAAATATTGGCGTTTCCGTCAAACGACTTCAAAGGACAGGCACCCAGAAACGAGGAAACGATCAAGCAGTTTTG
>CADEEU010000188.1 GCA_902826385.1 uncultured Acidobacteriota bacterium
AACGCGACCGACCCACCGTCGCTCTGCTGTAGCTTGCCATTGCGAAACTCCGTCTCTATCGGCGAAACGGCGATGTCGGAAGAAAGCGTTCCAAGCTCACGCCCGCGCAGCGAAAGAGACGCGAGCGTGGCCTTTCCGTCGATGGTCGGATCGGTAAGGTTGCCGGTGATCTTTCCGTCGAACGTCAGGTCGCCCGCAACCGCGGCCTTCATCGAATCGAACTGCGACTCGAATTCCGGCGAAAGGCCGGTTACGCGAACCAGATTCACGATCTCATTCGCGTCGGTCGAACGCAGCGTCACGTCCAAATTAGAATCGTCATTCCGCAGATCGAAACGTCCCGTTGCATTGAGCTCGCTTTTGTCGGTATTCAGTTTTGCCTGATCGACATTGAAAAGGCCGTTGGTCGCCGAAAGATCGACGACGCCGTTTACCGGAATTTTGTTAGAATCCGAGCTTCCCGCCGCGGCCGTGATGTTGGCCCTGATCGTGCCGCTGGTCGTGCGGTAGTCGGTTCCGCTCAAGGACAGATCGACACGGCCGTTCGTTCGCCCTTCGAGCGGCATGACGCGGCCGCTTTGCAACGCGGCTATTTTGCCAAGGTCGAGATTGGTAAAGTCCGCATTTATGACCGAACGCGAGCGGTTGTTGAAAGCGACTGTTGCAGTACCCGTCACATTTCCGTCCATGACGTTGGCCGTCAGGTCGTTCAGGTTCGCTCCGTCGTTGTTTACAAGAACCTTCGCCTGGGCCGCACCTAGCGGAATGCTGCCGACCGTGCCGCCGCCGATGCTCATATCGGCACTTGCGCGGTATCTGCCCGAAGGTTCAAGGACAAAAACCGGCTTTACGATCTTTACCGCTTCGATCGTGCCGCCTTCAGGCAGCGTCGAGCTTTTGGCAAGTTTCACCGAACCGGCGTCGATATCGTTCGATGTGCCTTCGACGCGACCCTGGCGAATGGTCAACCGCACGCCGCCGATGTTCAGACTGCCGAGCACGGCCGCACCCGCGTCGATGCTCGCGACGCGAAGCTCATCGGAATAGATCTTTGTCTCGGCCGGCGTATCGACCAGCGAAATTTCCGGCGCGTAAAGGCCGTCGATCTTCGTGCCGTCGGCGTTCAAACGCGCGGCCTTCAAATTTATCGCCGAAAGCTCGGTTGAGTTAGGCAGATCGGTGAGCTTAAAGTTATCGGCGGTCAAGTTTTCGAGCGTGTTGCCTTTCACCTCGGCATTGCGTGCCTGCAAACCTTTTACATCGACATCGGTCCGGCCGTTCGCATTTCTGACTCGAAGATCGCGGCCTTTTATGTCGTTTAATTTGTAATCTTCGGTCGTGAAAGATGCGGCGGTAGCGCTTTCCGCTTTTAAATCGGGATCGCCGTTTGGCAGCGAAAACCGCAGGTTACGTGCTACAAGACCGGCAAATTCATTTTCCGCCACCGAGAATTTTTGGACCCGCCCGGTTGCCGCGGCGGCCATCAATTCGCGCTCTTTATATTCCGCAACGGCGTCGGATAAAAACAGTCCGCCAAGCGTCAGCGATTTCGATTTTGCGGCGACGGCCTGCAGTTCGCCGACCCATCGAAAATCCGTGCCGGTGCCGCGAACGTTTCCGGTCAGCTTTGGAAATTCGATGCGAAAATCTTCGAACGTCAGCAGCTCTGCGACAGCGTTGCCGTTAGCCGTGTAGTTCGCGTTCGTGCCCTCGACGGTCGCTTCGACGTTGATGCCCTTGAGGTAAATTCCCTCGGCGGTCAGCGATTGAGAATCGACGGCACCTTCTACGCGATAAGTTTCGCCTTGTCCCGAAACCTTGCCCTTAAAATTGCCGACGCCGCGAATCGGGGTTCCGAGTGGAAATATTGTCGATGCCTGCGTCAAATCGACCGAAGATTCGATGTTCAGGTCGTACTTCAAATTCGCCCAATCGGTCAATTTTCCGCTGAGCGCAGAATTGCCGATCGGCGTATTCAGGTCGAGCCGCGTGATGTCGGCTCCCATTCTGTCGGCGATGCCCTGTGCCCTGATGTCGATCGGTGTAAGCGGGCGTTCGTCGTAAACGAACTGCGAACCGGTTGAACCAATGTCGAATTTGTATCGTTTCTGTTCGTCGGGGACGTTAATGTCCTCGGGCTCGAGCAGAAAGTAAACATTGTTCGCATCGGCTGAAATTTTTCGAGATAAGTCGCCAAAATGCACGACGCTGTCGCGAAGCGAGAACTTCAAAGATTCGTATTTGAAATTGACGCGGCTCCCGGCCTCGTCTTCGACCAGTTTGAGGTTCGAAAAATTCGACCGGCCGTTCTCATCGAATTTTATCCACGCCTCGGCTCCCGTGATGTCGGTGGTATCGATGCTGATGTCGCGGCTTAACTGCCACGACCAAAGGTCGCGAACCGTCAGCCCAAGCTGTGCGTCACGGATAAAAAAGAGTTTTTCTCCGGTTACGCGGTCGTTGAAAGTGGCGTTTTTTAGCTCAAGCCGAAGCGGCGCGACGGTAACGCGAAAAACATCCGCATCGAAATCGACGCCGATATCCGCCATTTTGGCAACGAATTGGTTTTTAACATAGCTGTCGCTATATCCGCTTCGGTAAAGGACGATCGCGAGAATTCCCAGCAACAACAAGCCGACTACAGCGAGGCCTAGAAAAATTCCGACATTACGGCGCGTGAAAACACCTCGCCGTCTCTTTGCGGCCGGCTTTTCTTCCGCCTCGTTCTCTTCCCGTTGTTCGACTTCTTCGTCGGACATAAAAATCTTATACCGCCAGGTGATTAGAGGCTGACGGTTTCAGTGATCTCAAGGCCGAAGGCCTCGATAGCGTTCACTTTCGGGGGATGGTTCGTCAGCAGCCTGATGCGGCGGACGCCGAGGTCCTTTAGTACCTGGGCTCCTATGCCGTGATCGTGGGTCTTTCCGTAACCAGTTTGCTGTTTTGCCGTCTGAAAATCAATGCCTTTATCCTGCATCAAGGCATATGTATTAAGTTGATTCACCAGGTCGAGATTATTCTCGCGCTGACGCAAATAAAGGACGACGCCGACGCCGGCCTCGGCTATCTTTCGGAGAGAGGCCTGAATGGCGCCCGACGCTTCGCCAAGGGTCGAACCGAACATTGCAAAGGTAATGTTCTCGGTTTGGACGCGAACCAAAACCGGCTCGGTTGCCCGCGATACTTCGCCCATGACAAATGCGACGTGCGTTTCGCCGTTCATTTCGTTCTCGTAAACAATCACCCGAAATTGCCCAACGTTCGTCGGCAGGTCGGTTTCGACAACGCGCTTGACGAGCATCTCTTTCTCGACTCGGTAACGCACCAGATCGGCGACCGAGACGATCTTGAGGCCGTGTCTTTCGGCGAAAAGCTCGAGCTCCGGCATCCGGGCCATTGTTCCGTCGTCGTTCATGATCTCGCAAATGACCGCGGCCGGCGTCAGCCCGGCGATCCGGGCAATGTCCACGCTCGCCTCGGTTTGTCCGACGCGAACAAGCACGCCGCCGCGTTTTGCGCGAAGCGGAAATATGTGGCCCGGCCGTGCAAGGTCTGAAGCTTTCGATGCAGGATCTACAGCCGTCAGAATAGTTTTTGCCCTATCCGCCGCCGAAATTCCGGTTGTCACGCCTTCGCGAGCCTCGATTGAAATGGTGAATGCCGTGCCCATGCTGGACGTGTTGTTCGCGGTTTGCGGCGTTAGCTGAAGCTCGTCGCAGCGTTCCTCGGTCATCGGCAGACAGATCAACCCGCGACCGTGAACGGCCATAAAGCTGATGATCTCGGGCGTCACCTTCTCGGCCGCACAGACGAGGTCGCCTTCGTTCTCGCGGTCCTCGTCGTCGACAATGATGATCATTTTGCCGTTTCTAATGTCTTCTACGGCGTCTTCTATACGTGCAAGCGGCATCAACTTCAACCTGCTCTCCCCGTTTTTGTTGGGCGAAACTTATTTCAGAGCTTTCGAAAATTTTAGCCAATCGGACGGCATTTTGCGAATCCCCGCCTTTGTTTAACTTTACTGCTCTTAGCACTTACAATCGTACGGTCGTTGCTGGGAATAAAAAAGCGTTCAAAGATCCGTTCTATGGAAACCGTCAAAAATAAAGAGCTGAGCGCGCTGCTGCACATCGTGTTTTTTGTGTCAGGCATCACGACGGTTTTGATCGGGCAGGTTTTGCCGATACTGGCGGCGGCGTTTGCGTTGAACGACCAGCAGTCGGCCTATTTTTTCCCGGCCCAGTTCAGCGGCTCGATAACGGGCACGCTTATGACCACGTGGTTCGGCAGACGGAACCGCTTTGTTCTTGCCGCAATTCTGGGCTGCGTCGCGATGGCGGCGGGCGTAACGATGATGAGCCTGGCTTCGTTCGAAGGCTGCCTGGCGGGTTTTTTTGTCAACGGCATCGGCGTAGGGCTTACGCTGCCGTCGATCAATATGCTGGTGCTTGAGATGAACCCGACGCGCGGTGCTTCGGCCCTCAGCATACTTAATTTCTGTTGGGGCATCGGAGCGATCGTCTGCAAGCCCTTTGTCGATCTTACCTCGACGCGGACCAGCATTTTTCTAACTACGCTGCTTTTGGCTGTACCGCTTTTAATGGCAGCGGCATTGATCGCGTTTCTTCCGAGGCCCGACGAAAGACCTACGGCACGGATCGAGGCCGACAATCAGAATGTGAGGCCCGTCGCCATCTGGGCGACTCGTCTGGCGTGGACCATCGCATTATTCAATTTCGTGCACGTTGGTTTCGAAAGCGGCATCGGCGGCTGGCTGACGACCTATACCGACCGGCTGCACGGCGAACCCGTTGTGCAGCTTTTTTCGCCGACGTTTCTCTACTTTCTATTTTTCGTCCTAGGTCGCGGAGTCGCACCGTTATTTTTTCGCTACTTGAGCGAAAATAAAGTGCTTTTCCTTGACCTGATCCTGATGTTGGCCGGGATGCTGATAATTCTGACAGCGGGAAATCTGATCTGGCTTGGAATCGGCTCGGCAATTTCCGGTTTCGGGGCGTCGTCCGTTTTTCCTACCAACCTGTCCAGGTTTACAAACACATTCGGCCCAACCGCCACGCGTCGCGCAACGCCTTTGTTCGTATGCGGAACGCTCGGGGCTACCGCGGTAACGTGGCTTATCGGATTCGTATCGAACCAAGCCGGAAGCCTGAACTCCGCCATGTTTGCGTTGCTTGCGTGTGTAGTTTTGCTTTTAGTACTTCAGGTTTTTCTGGCCTTGAGGCCGACTGAAGCCAAAGCCTTAAAACGACTGTGATGACCCGATTTTCTTCCTCTTACTTCTCGTATTCCTCTGTTTCCGTGGTCGTTTCCGAAAGCAAAAAGAAATTAACCACCGAATAAGAGGAATAGAGAAGACGAAAGAAAGAGAGAGAAATCTAGATCTTCAGCGATTTTAAGTATTTGCGAAAATCCTCGCCCAGATCGTCTCGCTTTAGCGCAAACTCTACCGTAGCGATCAGGAAGCCGAGTTTGTCGCCCGCGTCGTGGCGGACGCCGTCGAGCTTTACGGCGTAGAACGGCCGGTCTTTCAGCAAAAGCCGCATCGCGTCGGTTATCTGTATCTCGCCGCCGGCACCGGGTTTTGTTCGCTCGATAGCGTCGAAAATATCTGGCGTGAAAATATAGCGACCGATGATCGCAAGATCGGACGGAGCATCGGCATACGGCGGCTTTTCGACCATGTCCTTGATGCGGTAAACATTCGGCTCGACCTCATCGGCGTCGATCACGCCGAAGCGCGATATCGCCTCGCCTTCGATCTGCATCGTCGCAATGACCGGAGCATCGTATTTTTCGAACACCTCGATCATCTGCCGCAGGGCCGGTTTTTCCGCATCCACAACGTCGTCGGCCAAAAGCGCAGCAAACGGCTCGTTGCCGACAAAGTCTTTCGCCTGATAAATTGCGTGGCCCAGGCCCAGGGCCTCCTTCTGCCGCGTATAGCTGATCTTCGCAATGTCGGAGATCGACCGCACAAGGTCGAACATGTCGTTCTTGCCTTTTTCTTTAAGAAGCTGCTCAAGCTCGAATGAGATGTCGAAATGGTTCTCGATCGCGGCCTTATCACGGCCGGTGATTATCAAAATAGAATCGACACCGCTCGCGACAGCTTCTTCGACCGAGTACTGAATAAGCGGCTTATCCACCAGCGGAAGCATTTCCTTCGGCGACGCTTTTGTGGCCGGAAGAAATCTTGTACCCAATCCGGCGGCAGGGAAAACGGCTTTGCGAACTTTATTTGACATTTCTTAAACCGGGCGATTTTGTCCCCCGAATAAGTGAAAAGTGATAGCTGAAAAGTAAAAACGAGTTCTTCAGTTATCAATTTTCAGCTATCACTTTTCACTTACTCCGGACCAACTTTTCGCCGCAATGGAAAGTCTAGAACAAAGCATCGGTCGAAACAAAACGCTCCGACCTTTGACCGAGGTTTCCGTTTGCCCTGATAATACTTAGTTTCCGGCAGTACCGGGACTTAATTATGCTGGACTTGAATTTTGTAAGAGATAACCTTGACGCGGTTCGTGAAGCGTTTGCGAACCGCAATTTCCCTGTCGACGGCCTCGACCGGTTTGTCGAGCTTGATGCCGAGCGGCGCCGCGTGATCGGTGAGGCCGACCGGATCAACCAGCTTCGTAACGCCGCGAGCAAAGAGATCGGCGGGCTGATGCAGTCCGGCAAAAAGGAAGAAGCCGAAGCAAAAAAGGCCGAAGTTGCGGGGTTAAAGGACCAGCAGGCCGAATTTGAGAAAGCACGTGATGCGGCCGATGCCGAAATGCGCGAATTATTGTCCGGCCTTCCAAATCTTCCTGCGTCGGACGTTCCCTTAGGCAAGGACGAAGCGGCCAATGTCGAG
This sequence comes from uncultured Acidobacteriota bacterium, assembly GCA_902826385.1. Lineage (GTDB taxonomy): Bacteria > Acidobacteriota > Blastocatellia > Pyrinomonadales > Pyrinomonadaceae > OLB17. The sequence continues at coordinate 6,878 of CADEEU010000188.1, forward strand.
GTTAGAAAATGGGGCGAGCCGCGTGAGTTCGACTTCGAACCCAAAGACCACGTCGATCTCGGCGAAGCTCTCGGCATTCTCGACCTCGAGCGAGCGACAAAGATCGCCGGTGCAAGATTTGCGATTTTGAATGGTGCCGGAGCACGGCTCGAGCGTGCGTTGATCAATTTTATGCTCGACGTGCATACGACCGAGCATGGTTATACCGAAACCTTGCCGCCGTTTTTGGTGAACGAAACGGCCTTGTTCGGCACCGGCCAGCTTCCAAAATTTGCCGAAGACCTGTTTCACATCCGCGACGAACGAAAGT